>JAYUAK010000135.1:0-5010 GCA_043741335.1 Actinomycetota bacterium | reverse complement strand
TCTTCCCGCGTCGTGTGCGCTGGGAGATCAGGTAGATCGCGATCGCCGCGACGACGGACACGGCCGTGATGCCGAACATCCACGCGTCCCACTCGGCGAGCGTCGGGTACCCGGTCGGGTACCACGAGCCCACGAAGATGAAGAGCACCGCGAGGATGTTGACGACGAACCCGACCGCGCCGCAGATGTACAGCCATCCGACCGAGATCCGACGCTCCCGCTCGAACCGCTCCGGCTCGGCGCGCTTGGCGAAGAAGATGTCGAGGAACAGCAGCGCCGTCGAGATGCACCACACGATCGTCACACCGGCATAGAGCGCGTAGAAGACCTTGTAGGGGTCGCTGCCGCCTGCCCCCAGCACGAAGAAGACGGTGACCGCCAGGATGGTTGCGATGGCGGTCTGCAGGGTGATGGCGTTCGCCGGCACCTTGTTCTTGTTGACCTTGCCGAACTGGTGGGGGAGGCGCTTCTCCATCCCCGACACGAACAGCAGGCGCGCGAACGAGAAGTTGTAGACGACCGCCACGGTGAGGAGCACCCACGCCATGATCAACGAGACGAGGACGCCGGCCCACTTGCCGATCGCGAGCGCGACGGTTTGTGCTCCGCCGGTCGTTCCGTTCGCCCCTCCGGCCTTGATCACGACCATGTTGCCCCATGTCGCCCACAGGTAAGCGGCCATCACGATGATGCAGCCCCAGAACAGGTAGGTCTTGATCGCCTTCTCCCCCCCGTTCACCTCGACGCCCATGTTCAACGGCGTCTCGATCCCGAGCAGGGCGAGGATGGCGAACGAGAAGAACGTCAGGTTCGCGGGAAGTCCGAGCACGGGCTTGGGTCCCTTGAACGGGTTCCAACCCGTCGAGAACGACGTCGCCGACGGGTGCCCCTTCAGGAGCCACACCACACCGGCAAAGCCGATGAGGAAGATCGCGGCCGCGTACGCGAAGAACTGGACGTTCACGTAGTTCTGAGTGACCCGCATCTTGAGGTAGGACATGGAGGCGCTGAACCACAGGACGATGAGGACGACCACGCCGAGCTGCCAGTTCTTCGTCAGGATCGCGCACGGCGCGCCGTTGCAGGTGAAGAACGCGGCGGTCTGCTGGAGGAAGTTCGCCACGAGGACGCCGATGAAGACCATCGAGATCGGTCCCGGCCACCAGGCGACGAACCCGGCGAAGAATCCCCAGAACGGCCCCAGCACCTTGTGCGTCCAGACGTAGAGCGATCCCTCCTCCGGGAACATCCGGCCGAGCTGGGCGGTGACGAATGCGCCGGTGATCAGGAACGTGGCGAAGCCAACGATCCAGAAGATGAACACCGATGGTCCGGCGAACTGCAGACCCGCGGAGTTGTTGATGAACAACACGATCGCCACGAAGATCACGACGAGGTCGAACGGTCCGAGCGTCCTGGCGACGAGGACCGGCGCGACCTTCTCCGAGATCATCAGGTTCTCGTCGGTTGGCGTGGCCATGCAGCACCCCCCTTACGTGCGAGGGACGCGGCCTCCCGGAGACCGGCTATCGCCCCGCGGCTACTGTCGCCCGGGATGGTGGCACGCGCCGCAGCAGATGTCTAGACGGAGTTGCGCACCACATCTGCGAAGCGGCGGAACACCTCTCGCCTCCTCGAAACCGGAGAGGAGCGGGTCGCGCGGCTCGCCTCTCCGCTCCAGCTCGGCCTCAGCCGCGTTCGAAGTAGCGGGCGAGCTCCCAGTCGGTCACGCAGTTGTTGTCGAAGATAATCTGCTCCTGGACCGCCGTGTTCAGCAGGTGCTCGAACACGAAGTCGCCGAACGCCTCGCGAGCGACCGTGCTCACTCGGAACGCGTCGATCGCTTCGTGCAGCGAGGAAGGAACGCGCGGGACGTCCTTGGCCTCGTACGCGTTGCCCTGGAACATCTCCGGAGGCTCCACCTTGTTCGCGACACCCCAGAGGCCCGCGGCGATCGTGGACGCGAACGCCAGGTACGGGTTCGCGTCGCCGCCGGGGATCCGGCATTCGACGCGTGAGCCCTTGTGCTCGCCCACGGTGCGGAACCCGCACGTGCGATTGTCGCGGCTCCACACGATGGCGGTTGGTGCCCAGGAACCGAGCTGGTACCGCTTGTACGAGTTGATGAACGGCGCGTACGTGATCGCCATCTCGCGCGCGGTCGCTATCAAACCGCCCAGGTAGTGACGGTACGTCTCAGACATGTGATGCGTGCCGGACGCGTCGTACATCAACGAGTCGTTCCCGTCGGGGCTCCACAGACTCGAGTGCAGATGACACGAAGAGCCCGCCTCGGCCATGGTCCATTTGGCCATGAACGTCGCCGCCACGCCGTTCAGCGCGCAGATCTCCTTCACTCCGTGCTTGTAGAGGACGTGGTTGTCCGCGTTGGAAAGGGCGTCGCTGTACGTGATGTTGATCTCGTGCTGCCCCTTGCCGAACTCGCCTTTGGAGAACTCGACCGGGATGCCGGCGCCCACCATGCCGTTTCGGATCTGACGGATGATCCACTCGTCCTTGGTGGTCTGGAGCATGTGGTAATCCATGATGTAGGTCGAACTTGGTCGCAGTTCGCGGTACCCGCGCTCCGCAGCCTCCTGGTAGGAGTCCTGGAACAGGTAGAACTCGAGCTCCGACCCCGTCTTGACCACGAACCCCGCCTCGGCGGCGCGCTGGATCTGCCGTTTCAGGATCTGGCGGGGCGCCACCTCGACGGGCTCGCCCGTTTCCTCGTCGGCCAGGTCGCAGATGACCATGGCGGTCTTCTCGAGCCAGGGACAGAGGCGGAGCGTCGAGATGTCCGGGATCATCTTGAAGTCGCCGTAGCCGGTGTCCCAGCTCGCGTACTGGTAGCCGGGGAGCGGCTCCATCTCCATGTCGATCGCCAGCAGGTACAGGCAGGCGTGCAGGCCCTCCTCGCCGAGCACGTCTTCCAGGAAGAAGTGCGGGAGCACCCGCTTGCCCATGAACCGACCCTGGAGGTCCGTGAACATGCAGAGGACGGTGTCCACTTCGCCGGCGTCGGTCAGCTCTTCGAGCTGCTTCACGTCGAGCATGCCTTGCTGCATGGGGCCCCCCGTCCCTTCACAGACACATGAGCGCGGCGGACCGGGTGCGGACCGCCGCGCTCATCACGTGTTCTCCTTCGCCTACGAGCCGTCCTTCATCTCGGACACATGCATCGCACCCACCGCTTCCTTCTGCGTGTCGCCATGCTCGCCCGCGGAGAGCGCGAACTCCTCCTCCGGCGAAAGCACCAGGCGGTGACGCCCGGCGACCGCGAAGTACATGAGCCCGAGGATGAACCAGATCGCCGTGCCAACAACGCCGGGCCGGTAGCTCTTGTCGAGGTACAACGACACCAGCGACACCAACGCGATGATGCCGGCGACCGCCGCGCCCCACACGCCCACGGGGCTGCGGTACGGCCGGTCGATGTTCGGCATCTTCTTGCGCAGAAGGATGAACGCCAGCATCTGCATGAAGTAGGAGATGACGGCTCCGAACACCGCCATGGTCAGCAGGGCGGCTCCGACATTCGTGCCCGCCGACTCGTTGATCCACCACGCCAGGCCGTAGCCGACGACCCCGGTGACCAGCAACGCCACATACGGCGTCTTGCGCGTCCCGTGCGTGATCGAGAGCCACTTGGGGAAGTAGCCGGCACGTGACAAGGAGAAGATGTTCCTGCCGGCGGCGAAGATGATCGTGTGGAAGCTGGCCACCAGGCCGACCACCGCGACCAGCGCCAGCAGGGCGGCGCCGGTTCCCTCACCGAAGATGTCCTTGAAGCCCTGGAACAGCGGCTCGCCCGTCGCGCCGATACCGGCGGCGCCGGACGAGGTGCCGGTGTTCAGGATCAGGGTTGCGATCCCGAAGATGATCAGCGCGCCGATCCCCCACATCGTTGCCTTCGGGATGTCTTTCTTCGGATCCATGGACTCTTCGGCCGCGAGTGGCAGCTCCTCGATCGCCAGATAGAACCAGATGGCGAACGGGAGGTTTTTGAAGATGCCTCCGACACCGAACGGCAGCCACTTCGAGTTGCCCGCCTCGGGTGGGATGTTCGTGAGATGGCTCACGCTGAAGTCGGTGAGCGCCGCGATGAAGAAGACGACCAGGATCAACATCGACAGGATGCAGATCACGACCGTGAACCTCATCGTGGTCTCGATCCCCATCACGTTGATCCCGATGAAGATGGCGTACCCGATCAGCCACCAAACCTGCAGTGGGATGTCCCAGTTGAATAGGTCGACGAAGATCGCGTTCATGTAGAAGCCGATCGCCACGACCACAACGGCAGTCGTCACGACGTACTCCATGTTCTCCGCCAAGCCGGTGATGAACCCACCCCAAGGCCCCATCGCGGAACGGCCGAACGAGTAGGCGCCCCCTGTGTGCGGCAGCGCCGGCGACATCTCGGAGATGCTGTAGCAGAGGAAGACGTACATGACCGTGATGATCGCGGTGGCGATCGCCAAGCCCCCGAAACCTCCTGTCAGTAGTCCGAGGTTCCAGCCGAAGAAGTCACCGGAGATGACGGCCGCGACCCCTAGGGCCCAAAGCGACCACACCCCGGCATGACGTCTGAGGCCTCGTTGCTGGAAGTACTCGTCCCCCACCTCTTGGTAGGTGACGGAGCCAACCTTCCGCTCCTTCTCCGACACGCGGAATCCCCCCTCCCATATCGATAACGCGGTTCTCCGCGTATCTAGCACCACCGGCCGCTTGTCTGTCAAACGGTTGCCGGGAGGCCATCGGCATCGGGCAAGGCGAATGGGGTCATTGCGAGGGGTGCGCCGACAGGATCAGCCGCGCGGCGAATGCCAGGGCCATCGCGCCCCCGAAGCCGATCGCGACACCCCAGACGTTCACGACCGATGCGAAGACTGAGCCGAGGATCACACAGCCGAGCGCCAACGGGAGGCTGATCCGGACCTCGAGGACGAACCGGAGCAACAGGAGGCATCCGACGAAGCCGAGCAACGGCCAGAAGTCCCAGCCCGG
>JAYUAK010000134.1:0-5014 GCA_043741335.1 Actinomycetota bacterium | reverse complement strand
CTGCCGCCGTGTCCCGCCCGCCGACCGCTTGCGCGAACGTCGTGGCCGCGGTCCCGAACCGTCCGAGGGTTCCGGCCACGCGGCCGAGCGTATGACGGGCGGCGATCGGCGTGAACGCGGCCTTCTCCCCGACCCCGACCAAGAGCACCGCGCCCGCCGCGAACCGGTCGCCGACTCGCCGGACGACCAACAGGTTCTCTTGCTTCTTGCCGGTGAGCTTCGCGTCGCGGTAGACCTGCTCCAGGCCGGCCTCCTTCACGCCGGGGCCCGGCAACGGTCCCTTCGGACCCTGGAACACGGGCAGCACCAGCACGCCGGTTCGGACCTTCGCGGGCGCGTCGGCGGAATACGAGAACGTGGTCACGAAGACTCCTTCAGGCCGCGGATGACGGGAGGCGGCCAGTGTAACGGGGGGGTTGCCCGCCCAACACCCGCCGCCCTACGCCGGCTCGGCCGCTACCCTGGGGCTCGATGAAGCCCCTCGACATCCGCGATCTGGTGCACTTCTCCGAAGACGAGCCACTCCACCAGGCGCTCTTCGAGAGCGAACATCTGTGGTCCGAGGTCATCTGCCTCCAAGGCACTCAGGGGCTCGGGCCTATGACCGACGAGACGTCGGACGCGGTGCTCGTCGTGCTCTCCGGAGAGATCGCTACGCAGGTCGACAAGACGCGTTCGCGGATGAAGCAGTGGGACGCCGTGCTCGTCACGGCGGGCGCCGCGGTGACGGTGAAGAACGCGTCCGAGGATCCGTCAGTTGTGCTCTTGGTCGCGGCCCCACCCCCGACACCGACGGCTTAGTCCGCGCGCTTGTGCTGAGGTCCGATGGCGATGACGTATGCCCGCAGCGCACGCTGGGCGCGTGCCATCAGGATCCCCATCACCGGCCGGTATAGCCGGGCGGCCAGCTCACCGACGAGCGGCACGTCCAGCCGGATCTCCTCCGACCATCGGAAGCGCGTCCCTCCATCGAGCGGCTCCAGATCCCACACGCCCGTCCCGGTCACGAAGCTTCCATGACGGATCTCCAGCTGGCGCGGTGGATCCCACCCCGTCACCTCCATCGGCTCGGTGAACGCCGGGATGCCGAACAGCCGAGTCTTCACCTCCAGCCGCACACCGATGCCCTCGCGCTGGGGCGACACCACGTCCACGCGATCGGCATCGAGCATCCAGTCAGCCTGGCGCTCCCAGTCGACCAGGACCGCCCACGCCTGTGTCTGCGTGACCGGCAGAACGATCCCGCGTTCGACCCGCATGCATCGAGTCTAGGGACGGGATGAGCCCGGCTGCCGGATGCGGCTAGTCTTGCGCCCATGATGGGGTCTCGGGGAGCGGCGGTCGCCGCCGCGCTCGCGACGGCATCAGGACCGTTCCCCGCCCGTGGCGCGGCGGCGACCGCGACCGTGATCGACGAGCCGGCCGGCGTCGCATGGGAGGACGGGCTCCTCACGTACGTCGGTCCCGCAGGCGGCCTGCCGTGGCCGGCTACCATCGGCACCCCCGACCGCGGGATGCTCGTTCCAGGGTTCGTCGACTGCCACGTGCACCTGCCGTTCATCGGATGGCGCGCGGACGAGTTCGAAGCGCGACTCGCCGGCGCGACGTATCGAGACCTCCACGGCGACGAGGGCGGCATCTTCCGTAGCAGTCGCATGCTCGCCGCCGCGTCGGACGACGAAGTGCTCGCGTTCTGCCTGCCGCTCGTGCAGGAGATGGCGGCGAACGGCACGACCGCGATGGAGCTGAAGACCGGCTACGGCCTCTCGGTCGAGGCCGAGCTTCGGCAGGCGCGTTTGGCCCGGGCGCTCGCAGATCTTGCACCGCAGACGTGCTCGGTCACACTGCTCGCGTGCCACGCCGTGCCGAAGGGGATGGCAGGTAAGGATTGGGTGCGCGTGGCCTGCGATGAGCTGATCCCAACGGCGGCCGCCGAACGCCTGGTCGATCAGGTCGACATCTACGTGGAGGACATCGCGTTCTCGCTCGCCGACCTGGAGCTCGTCGCCGCGGCAGCTGCGCGGGCAGGTCTGCCGCTTCGCGTTCACGCGGACCAGCTCGGACCGAGCGGCGCCGCGGAGGTCGCGGTCGCGCTCGGCGCGCGGAGCGCGGATCACCTGAACCACCTAAGCGCCGCCGGCGTCGCTGCGCTCGGAGCCGCCGCGACGGTCGCCGTGCTGCTCCCCGCATCGTCCTTCTTCCTGGGTGCCCAGGGGCCGCCGGTCGCGGCACTCCGCGACGCGGGCGCAGCGTTGGCGATCGCGACCGACTTCAACCCCGGCACATCGCCCGTCTGCTCGATGCCCGAGGCGATCGCGTTCGCCTGCACGTCCTACGGACTCGAACCGCCGGAGGCGCTCACCGCCGCGACCGCGAACCCCGCGTTCGTGTTGGGCCTGGACTCTCGTTTGGGAACGCTCGAGGTCGGCAAGCGCGCCGACGTTCTCCTGCTCGATGCATCGTCGTTCGCGCAGGTCCCCTATCGACCCGGTCACAACCCCGTCGTCGCCACGATCGTCGGCGGCGAGCTCCTGACGTGATCGTATGGCTGAACGGCCCGTTCGGGGTCGGGAAGACCGCCGTCGCGCGAGCGCTGCTCACGATGAAACCTGAATGGGCTCTGCTCGATCCCGAAGTGCGAGGAGAGGAGCTCGCCCGGCGATGGCCCGACGTCGGGGACTTCCAGGACCTCCCCGAATGGCGGAAGGCCGTCGTGGAGGACGCCGTCGAGCGAACGGGAACAGGACATCTCGTCATCCCCATGACGATCTGGCGCCTGGAGTACTACCGGGAGATCATGGACGGACTGAAGGGCGCCACGGAGGTCCGCCCCTTCCGGCTCTCCGCGAGCGAGGGAACGCTCCGCGAGCGCATCGAACGCGATCGCGTCGAGCCCGGAGCGCTCACCTGGCGGATGGATCGAGTGGCCACCGGCATCCAGGCATTCGAGGACACGGCGTTCGGCGATCACGTCGGCACGGACGGCCGCACCCCGGAGAAGATCGCTCACCTGATCCTGGTCACCCTCGGCCGCGCGTAGACACAAGCGCCGGCCGCACCTTCCGGTACGCAAGATCAAGCCGAGACTGTCGCGGAAACAGAGGGGTGGCGTAGCCTTGGGCGATGGACGAATCGCCGCCGGACAAGTGGGCGGACTGGGTATTGGAGCGGGGGCACGGCGAGCTCCCTGAAGATGAGCGGGTCGATCTGAGCTACTTGCAGCCGATCCGAGATCGAGTACTCGCCGATGCCTCCATCAGCTCAGGCGACACACTGCTAGACGTTGGCGCCGGACAGGGGTTGATCGGTTTCGCCGCGCTCGCGCACGTTGGTGTCGGTGGTCGCGTGATCTTCAGCGATATCTCACAGCCGCTGTTGGACCACTGCAGGGAGCGAGCCCAAGTCCTCGGAGTGCTCGACCGCACGACGTTCGTTAGGGCCGCAGCCGAGGACCTCGTACCGATCCACGATGAAAGCATCGATGTTGTCACGGCCCGATCCGTGCTGATCTACGTCACAGGGAAGGGGCGTGCGTTCGCGGAGTTCCATCGAGTCCTCCGACCTGGCGGGAGAGTGTCCATCTTCGAACCGATCAACCGATACTTCGAAATGCGGGACGAGGACTTCTGGGGATTCAACGCCTCCCCGGTGCACGACCTTGTCGCGAAGATGAACGCCTGGGAGGGCTGGGACCAACTTCCGGAGGACGATCCGATGATGAACTTCGGAGAACACGATCTATACGACCAGGCTCTGGCCGCCGGTTTCGAGGAGGTGCGCGTCACGCTGGTCGTCGAGCGCAAGAACGGGCGCTGGGTCAAGGACTGGAAGTCGTTGTTAAAGACGGCTCCCAACCCGAATGCCCACACCGTGGAAGAGATCATCGAAGGAGCTCTTTCGTCAGACGAAGCCGATCGCTTCGAGACGTATATGAAGCCCGTAGTCGATCGAGGACACTCGGTCATTGAGTCGGCGTTTGCCTACCTTTCGGCAACCAAGGCATGACTACAACTGGCTCTCCCCGCGTCTCCCGCGCGGCTCGGTGCTAGCCCTGCATCAACCGGGGATCATCTGACACGAGGACAGACATGCGCTCCAGCGCGAGGGGGCTGCGTGGAGGACGGTACGGAGTTGGGCTTCCAATTGTGGAGGGTTCGCTAGCAAACGGATCCGGTGTGAGACCCTCGCGTCGTGGAACCGCTCATCCGCCCCTATCGCGAGACCGACCTGTCCGATGTGGTCCGCCTCTCGCTCCGGGCTTGGGCCCCGGTGCATTCCTCGCTCAGAGACGTGATGGGGGACGAAATCTTCAAGCGTCTGTATGGCGACGACTGGCGTCGTCGCCAGCAGCGAGACGTCGAAGCTGCCCTTGTTGATAAGGGAGCTCAGGTCTGGGCCGCTGAAATGAACGGTACGGTTGTGGGCTTCGCTGTGGCAGTCCTGAAGGTTGACGACGGCATGGGTGAGATCTACATGGTCGCCGTCGACCCCGACTTTCAGAATCAAGGGCTTGGCACGCGGCTTACGGACGTGGCAACCGAGTGGATCCGCGATTCGGGGTTGTCGCTGGCTTTCATCTCGACCGGAGGGGATATTGGCCACGCCCCCGCTCGCCGCGCATACGAGAAGGCCGGCTACACCCCTGTGCCTTCCGTGAACTACTTCAAGGCCTTGTAGCCGCAGCGGTTGGGCTTGCGGCGGGGCGCGACGAACCATAGTCCCCGGTCCTTCGAAGGCAGAAGAGGCAACGCGCTCCATCGCGCGGGGTCGTTCAGGGGGTCTAACTGGTCACGCGCTCCAGCGCGTGTAGCGGCTCGGACTCATTCGAGCGGGCCGGACACCGACTCCGCCGCGGCCACCAGCCCACCTTCGCGCACCAGATGGAGACACGCGTCCATGTCCGGGCGGAGCTCCCGGTCTACCTCGAGGAACGGCACGACCATGCGGATCGCGTCGTGCGCGGCCCGTGTCGCCGCGGCCGACTCGAGGGGCGCGCGGAGATCCAACGCCTGCG
>JAYUAK010000133.1:0-2069 GCA_043741335.1 Actinomycetota bacterium | reverse complement strand
GCGAACGCCGATTCGAGCTGACCGTGACGGGAGTGGGTGATCCGGCGTGAGCGAGCGCGAACCGATCCATGAGCCCGCGTTGCCGGTGTTCGATGAGGAGGCTGAGGGGATCCACGCCGCAGCGGATCGCTTCGAGCACGCGACCGCGCAGGAGCTGCTCGAGTGGGCGCTGGACCGTTTCCACCCGCGGATGGCGATCAGCGCGGCCGGTGGCGTCGATGGGATGGCGCTGATCGACATGGCGTGGCGGATCAACCCCTCCATTCGCGTGTTCACCCTCGACACCGGACGTCTGCCGCCAGAGACCTACACGCTGTTCGAGGAGATCCGCGAGCACTACGGGATCAACGTCGAGTTCGAGTACCCGGAGCGTGACGCCGTCACGAAGCTCGTCACCGTCGAGGGTCCGAACCTGATGTATCGGAGCGTCGATCTGCGGGTCGCGTGCTGCGAGATCCGCAAGGTGGAACCGCTGAAGCGCAAGCTCGCGACACTCGACGCCTGGGTTGCCGGCCTTCGCCGCGAACAATGGAAGACGCGCAAGAACATCGCGAAGGTGGAGGTGGACCGGGACCACGGCGGCATCGTGAAGCTCAACCCGATGGCCGACTGGAAGCTCGAAGAGGTCTGGGACTACGTGCGCAAGAACGACGTGCCGTATCACGAGCTGTTCGATCACGGCTACACATCGATCGGCTGCGCGCCGTGCACGCGTCCAGTCCTGCCCGGCCAGAGCGAGCGTGCCGGACGCTGGTGGTGGGAAGAAGAAACCGACAAGGAGTGCGGTCTGCACTGCTCCGTCGGCCTGATCGGGTCGAAGTCCGATCGCGAACGAGCGCAACCTAGTCTGTCTCAGACTACTAAGGAGGCATCGTAGCGATGCCGTTCGGGTACCCGGTGTTCTTGGAGCTCGCCGGGCGTCGCGTGGTCGTCATCGGCCAGACCGCCGTCCGTGAAGGCAAGGTGGAAGGACTGCTGGCGGCCGGAGCCGACGGCGTCGTCGTCGTTATCGATCGTCCCACCGCGCGGCTCACATCGCTGGCGTCGCTCGATCCGCGGGTGATCATCGAGCATCGGACCTGGCGTGCAGCAGATCTCGATGGTGCGTACCTCTGCGTTGCGTCGTCGGACGATCCCGCTGAGCGGTCGTCGATCGCGCGCGAAGCGCGCGATCGAGGCGTGCTCGTGAACGTCATGGACGACATTCCCAACTGCGACTGGGCGGCGCCCGCGCTCGTGCGCCGCGGCGAGCTGGTGTTCGCGATCTCGACCGGGGGTGCGTCTCCGGCGCTTGCGAAGAAGCTCCGGAAGCTCCTCGCCACCGAGTTCGGCGAAGAGTGGGCCGAGGTGCTCAGGATCCTGCACCTCGTCCGCGAAGAGACGATGCCGCTCCTTCCCGACCTCGGCGACCGAGCCTCGCGGTGGGCCGCCGCGCTCGATCTCACGGAAGCGACGGCGTTGATCCGCGAAGGCCACGCCGACGACCTGTACGACCGACTCACCGAACGACTGCTCGGGACTGCGCGTGCCGAGACCGGGGTCGTCTACCTGGTCGGCGCCGGCCCCGGCGATCCAAAGCTCATCACCGTGCGCGGGATGGAGGTGTTGGGCCTGGCCGACGTCGTGGTCTACGACCGCCTGGTATCGCCACAACTCCTGGATCTGGCACCGGCCAACGCTGAACGGATCTACGGAGGCAAGGAACCGGGTCGTCCCGCCATGCGCCAGCCCGAGATCGACGCGCTCCTCGTCGAACGCGCGCTGCGAGGTGAGACCGTAGTGCGGCTGAAGGGCGGCGATCCGTTCGTGTTCGGCCGGGGCGGCGAAGAAGCGCTCGCGTGCGCGAAGGCCGGCGTGTCGTTCGTGGTCGTGCCCGGAGTGACGAGCGCGATCGCGGCCCCGGCGCTCGCGGGCATCCCGGTGACGCATCGAGGGATGGCGCAGAGCTTCGCGGTCGTCACCGGCAGCACCGCGCACGGCGAAGAGGTCGATCTCGCGCGCGTCGCAACGTCCACCGACACGCTCGTCGTGCTGATGGCCGCGGGCAAGCTCGCGGAGACGTGCGCTGA
>JAYUAK010000132.1:0-2074 GCA_043741335.1 Actinomycetota bacterium | reverse complement strand
CGTTCGCGAACCCGTCGAACTCCTCGGGGTGCGGGGCCGCGAGCTCCTCAGCGGTGTTCTCCGGATCGTCCTGCAGGAAGTGGGTGTGCCCGTCGATCCCGCGATCGTTCCGGTAGGACGGGCCCGATGAGCCTGGACGGCGGAGGATTATTGACGCGCCGCGAGCTCGAGGTCATCGCTTTGGTGGCCGAAGGGCTGAGGAATCGCGAGATCGCGCAACGTCTGTCCCTGAGTCCAAGCACCGTGAAGTCGCATCTCGCTTCGTCATTCGCGAAGCTCGGCGTCGCCAACCGCACGCAGGCGGCGATCATCATGCACAAGAGCGGCGCTCCGCGCGGCTCGCCATCAGCGTTGCCAACAGCTGTCGCGTGAGAGCCAGCTCCCCAATCTCGGGCATCAGCTCAGCTAGCCGGTCCGGTCCACGATGTCGAACTCCGATCGAGCTCGTAGATCTTGATCGGCCGACTGATCCCCTTGAGGCTGATCTCGTCGATGAGCCTTCCATCCACGAAGCCCTCCACGGCCCGCATCGTTCGCTCCGTGACGAGGATCTGGCCGGCCTCGGCCTTGTCCGCCAACCGGGAGGCGAGGTTCACCTGGTTGCCGAGCACCGTGTAGTCCGTGCGCGCCGCCGAGCCGATGTCACCCACGGTCACCCAACCGGTCGTGATGCCGACGCCGATCTTGAAGACCTCGCTGTATCTGCCGAGCCAGTGCTGCTCGAGCTCGGCCATCCGCTCGAGCATCTCGATGCCCATCCGCACGGCCCGCTCGGCATGATCCTCCTGGGGCACCGGATCGCCGAAGAAGACCATCACCGCGTCGCCCACGTACTTGTCGAGGGTTCCACCGTGCTTGAACACGATGTCGGTCATCTCCGAGAGGTAGTCGTTGAGCTCACCCACCAGCTCCTCTGGTTCCAGCTGCTCGGCGGCCTCGGTGAAGCCCCGGACGTCGGAGAAGAACGTGGTCAGGAACTTCCGGCTCGAACCCATCTGGACGTCCTGCTCTCCGGCGAGGATGGAGTCCGCGAGCCGCGGCGACAGGTAGCGCTTGAGCCGCGTGGCTCGCTCGAGCTCCGCGACCTTCGAGTCGACGGTCTCCTGCAGGTGGGCGTTCAACGATTCGAGGTCCGCGTAGAGCGTGGACAGGTGCTCGGTCGTGCGGTTGAGGTTCCGAGTGAGGTTGCCGAACTCGTCTCGGTTGGGGACCTCGACCCGCGCATCGAAATCGCCGCCGGCGATCAGCTCGAGCGCCCGGTCGACCTTGCGAACCGGTCGGATCAATGACCATGACAGGATGGCACCCAACGTCATCGCCGCCAAGAGGCTCACTGCGGAGAACGCCGCCACGGCCAGGGTGAGGAACCTGCGGTGCGATGCGAAGGAATCGGTCTCGGCGACGACCCGACGCTGCGAGTCCGCGATGAGCACGTTGAGGGCATCCTCAAGCTCGTGGGAGATCGTGTGTTCCTGGGCGATATGAAGCGCCAGCGCATCCTCCAGCCGACCCGCATTGTAGAAGTCGGTCACCTGATCGCTGGATGACGTGAAACGTTCGTTCGTCGACTCGAGATCGTCGAAGAAGCCCGGTTGGTTCGGTACGGCGTACGCCCGGATCTCCTCCAGGTTCGCGCCGAAGGCATCCTTCGCTGCGTCGATCTTGGCGATCCAGCTGGCGTCGTTGGTGAGCAATGCCATGGCGCGGTAGTGCATCTGGACCGTGACCTCGTAGATCATCTCGCGGGCTTGGTCCGTCTGCCGATTCAGCGACGTCAACGTCTCCACCTGACGGTTCACCCTGCCGAGCACGACGATGCTGAGCACTCCCATCGACAACAGCAGGAAGGCGATCAGCAGGAATCCCGCCAGCAGCTTCATGTGTACCGTCGTTCGGATGCCGGCTACCCGATCGACGAATGGACGCAAGAAGCGTGGTAGCGGTCCGAGCTCATCGTCGCCCCAGGCGATGTTCCGATCTGCGTCGGTCGTAGCTTCGGTCGACATGAGATCCCCCTAAAGGTGAGTGGTGGGCGGTGTCTGCTCGCGCGTCTGACAATCTACGCATGAAGGCC
>JAYUAK010000131.1:0-2076 GCA_043741335.1 Actinomycetota bacterium | reverse complement strand
ACCGCGTCAGGCTACAGGCGCGGCATCGTTCGGAGAGGTTGGTCCCATGGATCCCAAACAGATGATCGAGCAGGGCTACGACCGACTCGCTCCTACATTCGAGGATTGGGACTCGGGCTCAGAAGCGGTCCTGGAGTGGTTCTTCGACGAACTGCTTCGGCGGCTTCCTGCGCGTGCGGACCTCCTGGAGCTCGGCTGCGGTGCGGGCGCCGCAGCCGTAGTGCTCTCCGACGGCCGTTCGTACACCGGGGTGGATCTGTCGGGAGGGCAACTCGCGATCGCCCGCGATCGCTTGCCGAACGCGACGTTCCTGCAAGCGGACTTCACGCAGCTCACCTTCCCGGACGAGGCGTTCGATGGAGTCGTGTCCTTCTTCGTGTTCAACCACGTGCCGCGCGCGGAGCTTGCGCCGACGTTCGCCCGCGTGTTCCGGTGGCTCCGTCCCGGCGGGCGGTTCATGCTCTCGCTCGGCATAGGGGACAGCGACGACGAGATCGAGGAGGACTGGCTCGGCGTCCCGATGTTTTTCGCCAGCTTCGATCCGCCGACGAACGAACGTCTGCTCCGCGAGGCTGGATTCGAG
Organism: Actinomycetota bacterium; assembly: GCA_043741335.1. Classification (GTDB taxonomy): domain Bacteria; phylum Actinomycetota; class UBA4738; order UBA4738; family HRBIN12; genus JBBQVZ01. Next base: position 1,493 of record JAYUAK010000131.1, on the reverse strand, counting down.
CTCGAGCTGTCGGAGACGAAGACGCAGATCGAGGAAGGCGAGGGCGCGGCCACGTTCCACTGGGTCATCGCGCGGAAACCGGGGACCTAACCGTTCAGCGCTTCGGGCGATCCTTCAGGCGAACGACGAACTGCAGGCCCTGGAACACGTCGGTGATCGACGCGCTCTTGTTGTCGACCAGTCCTGCGTCCAGGCCGATGCCCTGCGCGAACTCGAAGTCGATGTCGGTCGGGACCTTCGACGCCTTCTTCGGCCACGCGACCCACAGGCGTCCCGTCGTTTCCATGGAGGCAGCGAGCTCGTCGAACCATCGGAGCAGCTCGGCCTGCTCGGTGGCGAACAGCACGGCGACGTCGAGCCCTTTCGTTGCTCGCTTCAGCAGCTCCGCACCATCGGGCATGGGGGTCAACAGTCCCTCGAACCCGGCGGGCGCGTTCACGAGCAACACGCGCGATCCGTCGCGGATCCCCAGCTTCTTGGGCAGCGGGGTTCCCGAGTAGTCCTTGTGATCGTTCGCCATCAACTTCCTCTTTGCGTGAGGCTTCCCGATCGTGAGGCTTCCCGATCGTGAGGCTTGGCCGGTAGCGGCACATCCTGCCACCATCGGGGAATGACGGGAACGCTCTTCCTGGTGGGAACGCCGATCGGCAACCTGGGCGATCTCGCGCCGCGCGCCGTCGAAACGCTCGCGTCTGTCGACCTGATCGCAGCCGAGGACACGCGGCGGACCGGTCGCTTGTTGGCCCACCTGCAGCTCGTCGACCGCACGCTCCTGTCGTTCTTCGAGGGGAACGAGCGCGAACGAACGGAAGAGCTGCTACGTCGCCTTCGGGACGGCGCAACCGTGGCGCTCGTGACGGATGGCGGCATGCCGACGATCTCGGACCCCGGGTTCCGACTCGTCCGGGCGTGCGGCGCCGAGGGCATCGACGTCCGTGTCATACCGGGTCCGTCGGCGGCGATCGCCGCCCTCGCGATCTCCGGCCTGCCGACGGACCGCTTCGTGTTCGAAGGCTTCCTCCCGCGGAAGGGCGGCGACCGGAAGCGGCGACTGGAGGCGCTCGGGACCGACCCTCGCACGATCGTCTTCTTCGAGTCCCCGAAGCGCTTGAGGTCGATGCTCACCGAGACGCTCGACGTCTGGGGGGACCGCCCCGTTGCCATTGCCCGCGAGTTGACCAAGCTCCACGAAGAGGTGGTGCGCGGAACGCTCTCGGGAACGCTCGCTCGGATCGAGGACATCTCGCTCAAAGGCGAGGTCGTCGTCGTGGTCGGGGGGTGCGAGGACCACCAGTCGGCGGACGAAGATGCACTCGTGGAACGAGCACGCACGCTGGTGGCCGCAGGCATGCGGTCTCGTGACGCGGCCCGAGCCGTCAGCGAACGGCAGGGTGCTTCGGCGAACGCGATCTATCGGCGGCTCATCGCCGACGAGGGCACCGGGCCGGGGGAGGCTTGATGAACCTCCCTCCGCCGCCGATCCCCCCGCTCCC
>JAYUAK010000130.1:0-5054 GCA_043741335.1 Actinomycetota bacterium | reverse complement strand
ACCGGATGTTCGCGCGGGACGGCCGGCTGGTGTGGCTCCGCGACGAGGCCGTCCTGGTTCGCGACGACGCCGGCAAGCCGAAGTACTGGCAGGGGGTGATGACCGACATCACGGCGCGCCGGGAAGCGGAGAACAACCTGGCCGAGGCCGAGGCGAGGTATCGAGCGCTGGTCGAGCAGACGCCGACGATCACCTACCTCGACTCGATCGACGCGCGGCCGTTCACCCTCTACGTGAGCCCGCAGTCGACGACGATCCTCGGGTATACGCCGCAAGACTGGTACGACGACGACGATCTGCTGGACAAGCTCGTCCATCCCGACGACGTCGAACGTGCGGTACATGCGCCCGAGTCGGTGGGCGTTCACGACGCCACCTACCGGTTGATCGCGAAGGACGGCCACACCGTGTGGATCCACGACCAAGCGCGTCTGATCGAGGACGAAGATGGCCGGCCGAAGTATTGGCAGGGCGTGTTGATCGACGTCACGGAACAGATGCACGCCCGGGATCTGGAGCGCGATCTGGTGCTGGAGCGCGAGACCGCCCAACGTCTCCGCGTGGTCGATGAGATGAAAAACACGTTCCTGCAGGCGGTGTCCCACGATCTCCGCACGCCCCTTGCCGGCATCCTAGGCCTGGCCGTGACCATGGCGCGCGAGGATCTGGAGCTGCCGGGCGAGGAGATGCGCGACCTCTCTCGGCGGATCGCGCAGAACGCCCGGAAGCTCGATCGTCTCGTGACCGACCTCCTCGATCTCGAGCGTTTGTCCCGCGGCATCATCGAGCCATTGTTCCGTCCGACGGACGTGGGAGGCCTTGTCTCGGAGATCGTGACCGACTCAGAGCTACTGACGGACCGCGAGGTGCATCTGAAGACGGAGTCGCTCTTGATCGCCTGCGACGCCGCAAAGGTCGAACGCATCGTGGAGAACCTGCTTGGCAATACCGTGAAGCACACCCCCGCGCACGCGCGCATATGGGTGCGCGTCGAGCCATGGGAGGGTGGGGCCCTCATCGTCGTCGAGGACGACGGACCGGGCGTCCCACCAGATCAGCGCGAGAAGATCTTCGAAGCGTTCCTTCAAGGTGAGACCGCATCGCCACACCTGTCGGGCGTCGGGGTGGGGCTCGCCCTTGTGGCGCGTTTCGCCGAGCTCCACGACGGTGGCGCATGGGTCGAGGAACGTCCAGGCGGCGGCGCGTCGTTCCGGGTGTTCCTGCCCACGCAGCCCGCCGGATATCGGCCGGAACCGGTCATCGCAAGCGTGGATCCCGGGTCGAGCGACCTCACGGGGTCGAGCGGCTCGAACGGTGCCGGTCAACCGGGCGTGGACGCGGGAACGTCGTCGGAGGAAGCCAACCAGGCGTAGGCCTCCTCCTCCTGCGCGAAGTGCAGTCGCAGGATGGCGTACAACCCGTAGAGCACCCGTCGCAGATCCATCAGATCCTCTGGAGAGGGGCCGTCTTCGGGGAGCTCTTCGAGGAGTTGCTTGTAGATCCGACCGAGGTGCGAGATCTCCAGATGCGCGCGCGCCATGCTCGACATCGGATCCTCGCCGCCCATCGCTTCTGCGACGATCGGATACACGATCGACTCCTCCTCCTCCTCATGTTCGGGCAGCCGATCGAGCAGGAACGAGCGAACGGCCTCCAACTCCGCCCGGGTCTCATCGGAGCCCATCTGTCCGAGCTTGTCGGCCGCGGATCGGATGCGTTGCACCTCGGGCACGAACTCCTTGTGCTCGTCGCGGAATCGATCCGCGACATGGGTCTGCGGCGAGGGACGCCGCATCTGGGCGTCGCCGCGGAGCGCGCGGAGCGCGTTCAGGATGGCGAAGACGTCGATGCATTCCTGCACGACGGCGCCGGCGATCGGCACCAGCAGGCCGAACGCCCCCAGGAACATCGCGCCGAACGCGAGCCCCATGCCGATGACCACGCTCTGCTCCGCGATCCTGCGCGAACGGCGGGCGATCGAGATGGCGTCGGCGATCCGGTCCAGCCTGTCGACGACCAGAACGATGTCGGCCGCCTCGGACGAGGCCGTGGCCCCCCGGGCTCCCATCGCGACGCCCACATCAGCAGCCGCGAGCGCCGGTGCGTCGTTCAGCCCATCGCCCACGAAGATCGTCACGCCCTCTTCCCGTTCGGTGATGACCGCGTCGACCTTCTCGGCTGGGTCGCGCTCGGAGAGGATGCGATCCACGCCCAGTGCCGCGCCCACGGACTCGGCGACATCCGGGTGATCGCCGGTGACCATGACCACTCGCTTGATCCCCGCGCGCCGGAGCGTGCGGATGACCCGGGGCGAGTCGGGACGGATCGGGTCATCGATCACCAGCGCGCCGCTGACGGCGCCGTCCACGGAAACGAACACACAGGAGGAACCGTCGAGCGAGGTCCGGCGACGGACGTCGCGGGCCCTGCGCGGCAAGGGCGTCCCGACGGTCACGTAGGACGCCTTCCCGAGCGAGACGTGCCGGCCGTCGACCTTGCCCTCGATGCCGGAGCCGTGACGCTCGAGGACATCGGTGGGGAACGCGAGCTGGATCCCACGCTCCCGTGCGGCACGCACGATGGCGGTGGCAAGGACGTGCGGCGATACCTGGTCCAACGAGGCGGCCAGGCCCAGCAGCTCGTCGGCCGGCAGATCTTCGAACACCTCGACGTCACTGACTTGAGGGATACCCGACGTCAGCGTTCCCGTCTTGTCGAACAACAGGACGGTTCCGCGCGCGAGCGTCTCGAGCGCTCCACCGCCCTTCACGATGATCCCGCGGCGCGCCGCGCGTGAGATGCCCGCCACGACGGCGATCGGCACGGCCAGGATCAACGGACACGGAGTGGCGACGACGAGCACCGCAAGCGCACGCACCGGGTCCCCCGACAACAGCCACGCGGCGCCGGCGATCACGAGCGTGACCGGGATGAACACGACCGCGTACCGGTCGGCGACGCGGACGAACGGGGCTTTCTGTTGCTCCGCTCCTTGGACCAGTCGCACGATCCCCGCGTAGGTGCTCTCGGCTGCCGTGGCCACCGCTCGAAGATCGATGCCGGATCCGGCGTTCACCGCGCCCGATCGGATCTGATCCCCCTCCAGTCGCTCGGATGGACGCGACTCGCCGGTGAGGGCCGACTCGTCGAAGACGCCGCTGGACAGGAGCACACCGTCGACCGGCACCACCTCGCCGGTCTTCACGAACAGCCGGTCGCCCGGGGACACCTCTTCGATCGAGCGGGTCATCAGCTCCCCGTCTTCGTACCGGGTGACCATCTGGGGGGCACGGTCGAGGAGCGCAGAGAGCTCCTTGTGGGCCCGGCGGTCGGCATAGGCCTCGAGCGCCTGGCCGCTCGCGAGCATCAGCGCGATCACGGCCCCGGCCAGGTATTCGCCGAGCGCGAGCGCACCGCCCATCGCCAGGAGCGCGATGAGGTCCACGCCGGCTTCGCGTCGCCACAGACCCAGGAGCGTTTCCCAGGTGAGCGGCAACAATCCGATCACCGTGGTGACGGCCCATGCCACGTGGGCGGCATCGTGCGATCCGGCCCACCACAGCCCACCTCCCGCCACGATCCCGACGATCGATGCGGCGAGCCATACGTACGTCAGATCCCGTGGCGGACCGCGCCGCTTGATCATCCTTGGACCCGATGCAGCTCCGCAGTCAGGTGTCGCGCCAGGGGCGTATCTTGAGTGGCCATGTCCGTTTCGTAGTTGAGCGTGTCGCCTTCGACGCGATAGCGCCGGAGAAGGGCGATCGCGTCCATTCCGCTGGTCGATCGTCCGACCGATGTGGTCGCCAGGTCGAACCCCGTTCCGTCGAGCGGCCCCTCGTAGATCTCCGTCAGCCCGATCGGTTGGGCAAGCGCCCACTCGACGCGTCCACCCTTGCCCAGGAGCAGGAAGCCACGCTCGAAATGGACCGGCGCGCCATCGGCCGGCGACCAGCTCTCTTGTTCATACAGCAGGAACGTGTCGCCGACGTGCTCGAACCGGAGCCGTTCCTCGTAGTCGAACGGCGCGATCGTGGGGTACTCACCTCGGCCCGATCCGAGCCACGTCCCCAGTAGGAACGCAAGAGGGGCCACATCGGCGTGGAGCGAGCCGGGAACCAAGTCGTTCACTCGTCCACCTTCCGAAGATCGGCGTGCAGATGATGGGTGATCGGCTGATCGACGGCCGCCATCCGCAGGTCGTACGTCAGCGCGTCACCGACGACGTGGAAGCTCCGCTCGACGCGCGACACCTCTTTCGCGGTCGGCGATCCTTCGATCGAGTACGTCATCAACTCGATTCGTTGCCCGGTGACCGCCCCGATCTCGATCTCCGCGATCCCGAACGGATGGGCGAGGATGACCTCGATCGCTCCGTTTGGCTGGGGACGCCAATACCCCATCTCGGAGTGCAGCGGTCGCTCGTCGTCCAGGGCCCAGGTTCGCTGGGTGTACGCCAAGAAGGGCTTGCCAACGTGCCAGAACCGAACCTCTTCGCCATAGGCGAAGGGCTGGATCGTGGGGTATTCGCCCTTGCCTTCGCCACGCCACGTGCCCAGCAAGAACGCAACAGGCGAAATGTCCTCGTGCGGCGCCGGTCCCATGGGATCGACGCTATCACGCACGCCTTGCGGAACCTGAGGCGCCGAGCCTGGTTAGTTCTCGCGGTCCAAACGCTCGGCGATCGTGCCTTGCAACAGCGCGATCTGGTCGTCCAACGTCAGCTGGAACACCTGCGGCGCGAAGTTGAACTCGGGGAAGTGCTGCCAATCACGCACGGGGTGCCGCTCGTCCGTCGCTTGGTCGACGCGCGCGGACACGCGAGCCAGGTCGTGCTCCAACCGGGCGATGCGTTGGCTGATGTCGGCCACGCGAACCGACACATCGCCTTCGATCACGGTGACGTACTCGGGCTCGGCCTGGGTCAGATCGTCACCACGCAGCTCTTCACCGCGCAGCCTGCCCTGCAATGAGCTCAGTTCGCTCACGACGTCGTCGTGGGCTCGTTCTCTGTTCATCCACTCCCCCTCGGATGTCCTCGAGAAGGCCCCGGC
>JAYUAK010000129.1:0-2079 GCA_043741335.1 Actinomycetota bacterium | reverse complement strand
GGATGGTTCCTGGGCAAGGCGCTTGCGATGGGCTACCTGCCTGCCGGCTTGCCATCCGGATCGGTCGTGAGCGTGACCGCGGCCGACGGTTCGAAGGCGGAGGGCGTCACCACGCATCTCCCCTTCTACGACCCGGAAGGCGCCCGCGTTCGCAGCTAGGCCGGCGCCATCGTCACTTGTCCTCGTCGACGCGCCGAAGCGACTTCGTCTTTCCGCGTTTCTTCTTGTCCGCCAACCGGCGCTCGACGGCCCCGCGGCTCGCCTTCGTCGGCCGTCGCTTCGGCGGTGGTGGCGCGACGGCCGCGGCCAGCATCTCGGCGAGCCGTGCCCGGGCGGCCTCGCGGTTGCGGAGCTGCGATCGCTCCTCCTGTGCCGCGACAGTGATGACGCCGTCCACGAGCCGGCCTGACAACCGTTCCAGCACGCGGGATCGTTGGACCGGACCGAGCGCCGTCGTCGTGGCGATGTTGAGACTGAGCTCCACGCGCGAGTCGGCGGTATTGACCGACTGACCGCCGGGTCCCGAGGACCGGCTGAACCGCCACCGAAGCTCCTTCTCGGGCACGAGTACCGAACGAGTCACGCGGAGCGGGCCGAGCACCGGGTCAGTATGCGCGGGACCTCCCGTGTGTGGCCCGAACGGGGGATGAGATTTCGCCCCTGATGGGCCATGCGGATAGGAGTGTCGGCGTGCCGAGACTCTTTGCAGGACTTCCGAGGGAGGAATCTGCGCATGCGAATCTTGGTGATCGACGACGACCCCGGTGTGCGGATGCTCTGCAGGATCGCGTTCCGAGCCGACGGCGACGAGGTCGTCGAAGCCGCAAGCGGGAGAGAAGGCTTGGAGCTCCTGGTTGAAGAAGTCGTCGATGCCGTCGTCCTGGACGTGATGCTGCCGAGCATCAACGGGTTCGAGGTCATGCGTCGCATCCGCGAGAACGCGTCGACGAGAGATCTCCCCGTGGTCCTGCTGAGCGTGCGTGTCGGGATACAGGATCAGATCGATGGGTGGCGCGCCGGAGCGGACGAGTACCTCACGAAGCCGTTCTCACCGTCGGCATTGGCCGCGAAGCTGTACGAGATCTGCGGCATGGGTCCCCGCGATCGAGCGGACAGGCGCGCCGAGCGTGTCCACGATCGCGTCCCGCTCAAGAGCGCCTGAACCCCGACCGATCCGCTCAGACCCCGATCGCCCAGGTGATCGTAACGCTCACTGAGCTCTGGTACATCATCGGATTCGCCATGCCACCACTCGGCGATCCCGGGGACGACCCGCCCGCGCCCTCCATCATCGGCGTGAAGAAGGGCATCGCGGACACCTGAAGGTCGATGATCGCTCCGAGCTGGATGCCCGCAGCGTCGGCCGCCGCATGCGCCTGATCCGTAGCGTCCTGCACTGCGCGGGCGATGGCGGCATCGCGGGTCGCGGTGTCCTGGCCATCGACAGTCGCCTGGCCGAGGACCGTGAGTCCCGGCACGGAGCCCGTCGTTCCGCAACACCACGCCGGAACGGCGATCCCGGAGGACACGATGCCGGCCGACCTCGCCACGGCGGTTCCCGACGAAATGCCGACGCCGGAAGAACCACTCGAGCCGGAGACCACTCCCCCGGTCGATGGGCTGTCGGACGGGGCCGACTGGCCCCAGGCGGCCGCGGCACCGATCACCAATACGGCGACGGCCGATGCGAGAGCCAAGAGGAGACGACCCGGGTACCTACGAGACACGTTCATGGCGCGCTCCCTTCGGGGGGTCGGAGATAGTTCCTGGACGCTCATGAAACGCCCCCGGTTCCCGCGACAGTGCGTGAGTGCAGGGTCAGGAGCCGACGAGATCGACGAGCCAGCGCTGGACGGGAGCCATCTTGCGATAGTGACCGACGACGACATCGGGGAACTTCGGCGATCGCGCCTCGGCGAGCGGGAGCTCTGTTCCCGCCGTCAGGCTGTTGTGCCGAAGGAGCTCCGCGCGCGGATGCTCTGGGTCGAATCCGCGAGGCACTCGCTTGTATCCCTCGCCGGCGACCTCGTAGCCGGCCTTACGAACTTTCGCCACGGCCGCGCTGAGCGCCGCGCCGCT
>JAYUAK010000128.1:0-5085 GCA_043741335.1 Actinomycetota bacterium | reverse complement strand
GCGACCTGGAAGGCGATCACCACCGTGAGGATCAAGATCGCCTGCAGGATGATGATGATCTCGACCGGGACGGTGGTCTCGATGAGGATGGCGTCCTGCCCACGCGACAACACCGCCCACATGATCGCGGCCGCGATGATGCCGAACGGATTGTTCTGACCGAGGAACGCCACCGCGATCCCGGTGAATCCGAGCCCGGATTCATAGTTCAACGGCAGGTAGTTGTTGAGACCAAGGATCTGCTGCATGCCAACGAATCCGGCCAACGCCCCGGAGATCAGGAACACCTTGATCTGGACTGCACCGATCGAGATCCCGCCCGCGCGGGCCGACCCCGGGGATGCGCCCACCGCGCGCGCCTCGTACCCGAGTCGGGTCCGCTTCATCAGGAACCACACGAGCGCCGAGCACACGAATCCGATCGGGAGCAAGAGATTGAGTGGAACATCGGCACCGACGCCGAGGAGGTGACCGAGGTTCGGGGCCATTGCGCTGTTCGGGAAGAGATCCGAACGCAGGTTGACGTTGAATGCGGCGCCGCTGGTGTCGGTGTACTTGAGCGGCCCTCGGAGCGCCCACGCGACGAGGCTGATCGCGACGCCGTTCAGCATGATCGTGGTGACCACCTCGTGCGCCCCCGTCTTCACCTTGAGCACGGCCGGGATCGCCGCCCACGCCATCCCACCCGCCATCGCGAAGATGAGAACGACCGGGAACTGGAGCGCGCCGAGGAACCCGAAATGTGCGGCGGCGATCGTCGCGACACCCATGGCCACCAGGTACTGCCCCTCCACGCCGATGTTGAACATCGCCGCCTTGTAGCAGACGGAGACCGCGAGCGCCGAGAAGATCAGTGGCGTCGCGATCACGAGCATCCGGGAGAACCCGTCGAGGGATCCGAACGAGAACTTCACGACGGCGGAGTACACGGCGACGGGGCTGTCGTGGTACCCGAGGATGATCAACGATCCGATCCCGAGCGCGATCGCGAGCGCTATCGCGAAGGCCGCGACCTGCATGAGGATCTCACCCAGGCGTTCCCGGCGAGCGGCACGCGTGATCGCCGCCTTCGCCATCAGTCTCGGGCTCCCGAGCGGCTTCCCGTCATCCCCACCCCGATCGCCTCCGGAGCCGCGTCGGGAGCGTACTCGCCGGTGATCCTTCCTTCGTACAAGGTCACGATGCGGTCCGAAAGCGCATAGATCTCGTCCAGCTCTGCGGAGATCAACAGGACGGCGCGTCCCTGTGCCTTCTGCTCGAGGATCTGCTTCCACACAAACTCGATCGCTCCGACATCCAACCCGCGGGTGGGTTGCGCGGCGACGAGGAGCCTCGGATCCGTCTCCAGCTCGCGAGCCAGGATCAGCTTCTGCTGATTACCGCCCGACAGGGTGCCGGCGTGGACGTTGATGTTCCGCGCGCGGACGTCGAAGCGCCGGATGAGATCTGCGGCCAGGTCCTTGATCTTCCGGATCAGGAGCACGACCCGCCCCGAGAACTCGGCATCGTCCTGACGCCCGAGGATCGCGTTTTCCCAGAGGCTCATGTTGAGCACGAGGCCCTGCTCGTGCCGGTCCTCCGGGATGAACGAAACGCCGGCGTTCCGGATCTCCTCGACGGACCATCCGGCGATGTCCTTTCCTTCGAGGAGCACTCGACCCGCTTCGGGCCGGGTCAGACCGATCAACGCCTCGGCGAGCTCGCGCTGGCCGTTCCCCTCGACGCCGGCAACTCCCACGATCTCGCCGGCTCGGACCTCCAAGTCGACCCCGTGGAGCCGTCCTCCGGTGAGCCCTTCGACCTGCAAGATGGGTTCGCCGGGCTCGACCGTCGGTTTCTCGAGGCGGAACAGGACCGGGCGGCCGACCATCATCTCGGCCAGCTGCTCCTTCGAGGTCTCGGCCGGAGTCGTCTCTCCCACGACCTTGCCCCGACGCAGGACCGTGATGCGGTCGGCGATCTCGAGCACCTCGTCGAGCTTGTGGCTTATGAACACGATGGTCTTGCCGGACTCACGGAGTCGAAGAAGGTTGCCGAACAGCTCGCGCGTCTCCTGCGGGGTGAGCACCGCTGTGGGCTCGTCCAAGATCAGGATCTCGACGCCTCGGTAGAGGGCTTTCAGGATCTCGACCCGTTGCTCCTCACCGACCGAGAGATCCTCGACCTTGGCGATGGGATCAACCGAGAAGCCGAAGGACGCGGCAAGCTCGGCAACCCGTTCGTTCGCGGCCGCGAGATCGAGCAGCCGCCCGCCTTCGTCCCCCAAGATGATGTTCTCGGTGACGGTGAAGGGATCCACCAGAACGAAGTGCTGGTGCACCATCCCGATGCCGTTGGCGATGGCAACGCGCGGCGACGACAACTTCCACTCCTTGCCCCGGATCAGGATCCGCCCACCGTCGGAAGGGTAGATGCCGTAGAGCACGCGCATGAGCGTGGACTTGCCAGCTCCGTTCTCTCCGACGAGGGCATGGATCTCCCCGGCGCGGAGCTCCAGCGACACGTTGTCGTTCGCGACGACCCCGGGGAACCGCTTCGTCACGCCGTCCAACACGACGAGCGGGGCGCTCTCGCGCCCCGCTCCGTCGCGTTCCATCCGATCGACCCGACCCGACTACGAAGTCAGCGGTGCGGTGGGAACGGTGATCGAACCATCGACGATCGCCTGCAACGCGGTGTTCATCGCGTCCACCATATCGGAGGTGAGCAGCGTCGGGTTGCTCGTTGCGAACCCCACCCCGTCGTTCGCGAGGTTGAAGTTCTGTACGCCTGACTGGAACGTGCCGTCGCCGACCGCCTTGATCGTGTCATTCGTGGCGGTGTCGACGCGCTTGAGCGCAGACGTCATGATCCATTTCTGCTCGTCCGCGCTGGCCGTCAGGTACTGATCCGAGTCGACGCCGATGGCGTAATGGCTCTTCTCGGCGGCCGCCTGGAACAGCCCGGCCCCCGACAGACCCGCGGCGTGATAGATCACGTCGGCGCCTTCGGTGTACATCTTCTCGGACAACGCCTTGCCTGCCGTCGGGTTGACGAACGCCTGCGTGCTGTCGCCGATGTACTCGACCAGCACCTTGATGGTCGGATCGACGCTCGCGACACCGGCCTCGTAGCCACCCTCGAACGACCCGATAAGCGGACCGGTCTGCCCGCCCAGGAACCCAACGGTCGAAGAACCGTCCTTCTGCGCCTGCATCGCCGCGGCGATCCCGACGAGATACGAGCTCTCGTTGGCGGCGAAATTCAGGTCGAGGACGTTCGGTTGCTTCGCGCAGCCCTTGATGTAGGCCGTGTACCCGTCGACCACGGCGAAGTCGGTGTTCGGGAAGTCGGCAGCGACCTTGCAAACACCGGGCGAGAACGAGAAGCCGACCCCTTCGACGTAGTTGTAGCCGGCGCTCGCGAGCGCCTGGATGTTGCTGTCGAGGTTCGACCCGGCTGCGTTGGCGGGCACGAGCTTGGCGCTGTCCTTGCACACCAGGCCGTCGGTGATCGCCTGCTGGAGACCACGGTTGGCGGCGTCGTTGAACGACTGATCGCCGAGACCGCCGACGTCGAGCGCCAAGCCGACCTTGAATGCCGGGTCACAGGCCGCGCCGGTGGCACCGGTCGCGCTGGTGGCGCCGCTCGAGCCACTGGCACCCGAGTTGTCGTTGCTGCTACCGCACGCCGCCGCCACCAGGCCCAGTAGGACCACTGGCACGGCGAACCTCATGAAACGTGTCCGCATGTACTTCCCCTCCCCTTCGTTCCTTCCCCAGCCGGGCAGACGAGCCGCCCGGCGAACCGGATTGTCCGTTCGGTCAACGGAACCGTCAAACGCGAGTCTCGTGGGAGACTACGCAGTCGGAGGGGTGCCCGGATGGATGGACACGACGAGCTGATCGAGGAACTCCGAGAACGCCTGCAGACAAGCGAGTTCTATCGGTGGGCTGGCATCGAGCTGGTGGGCGCGGGGCCGGGTCAGGTCGAGATCGCATTCGAGGCGGGAGCGCAGCATGTCAACCTGCAGGGTCTGGTGCACGGTGGGATGCTCGCGACGCTCGCCGACACCGCGATGGGCCTGGCGGTTCGCACGGTCCTGGGGCCGGGACGTCGCCACGTGACGGTGCAGCTCGGGATCGAATTCCTGTCACCGGGGCGACCGGGCAGGATCGTCGCGCACGGGCGGTCGGTGAAGATCGGCCGGCAGCTGGGTTTCGCCGAGGCGGACGTCGTGGACGCGCGTGGCCGGTTGCTGGCCCTTGCGCGCTCGACGCTCTCGGTGACGACCGAGAAGAACTAGTACTCGACGTCGATGGCGGCCATGGCGGTCGGCAACAGCGAGAGCACGTTCTGCAAGCCGAGGAGCATCCCCATGTTCCCCGCGACCTTGATCTTTCCGGTCATGAACGCCGTGACCGGCGACAGCTCGCTTTTCGCGAGGGCGACGGCCGTCTCGTAGGTCTCGGTGATCGTGGCGTCGGGGCTCTCGGCGTCTCCCAGACCCATGTCGATGGCGTCGTCGGCGATGCGGATCCAGTAGCGGGTCTCGTCCTCACTTCCGCCGATCACCTGCTGGATCGTGGCGGTCTTCCCCGCTGCGGCTTCCTTGAAGGCCGCATCCGTGTTCAACCCGGCCTTCAGTGCTTGCGCCCACTCATCCGACAGGAACTTCACAGCCACGGGTTACTCCTTTTCATCGGGGTTCTCGCACTCCGGCGATTCCGGCGAAGTATAGGCGAGGCCTCTACGACCCTTCGAACAGCCGCGGGTCCGTGAGGTGCACGACATCGTTCAAGAAGCGGACGGTCCGATGTTCGCCGTCGACCACGATGCTGTTGATGGAAGTGTTCTCCGGGAGGAAGAACATCTCGTTCGGCAAACCGACTACCTCGCCGCAATACGCGTTGATGATGCCGCCGTGCGCGACGATGACGACGTCGCCTTCGAGGTGCTTCTTCAAGATGCCGTCGATCGCTGTCACGGCGCGGCGACGGAACTCGGGCATGGTCTCGCCCCCCGGAGAGCGATGCCAGATGGGTTGCTGGTTCACCACGAGCCGAACCAGCTCGTTGTCGCTCGAGACGATCTCCTCGAACGGCA
>JAYUAK010000127.1:0-2102 GCA_043741335.1 Actinomycetota bacterium | reverse complement strand
GCAAACGATCGATGATGCCTCGGTATCGGGATTGGAGATCGCGGTGACGCTGCGCCAGGTCGTCTGCATCTGGGAGCTGCACGCGACCATCGGCCAAGAATCCGCCTTGGGCGGTCAGGGCGTCGATGGTCGCTGACTCGCTGTCGTCAACAGTCACAGTGCCTACCTGCTTCGGGGTAGTTCTGTGAACGGATATCGGCCCGGCAGGGCCGTGCCTTGAACGTCCCCGACGATCTCTTTTGAGCGGCTCAGCAGCCGGATTCGTCGGGGAGCAGGGGCCGGAACAAGACCTGGTACCGAGTGCCTTCGCTCGTCCATGGCGTCAGCTGGTTCGCCTGTTCCACCACTGGAAGGAGCGTGGCCGCGGCGTCGGAGACGACGGCGCCGCATCGGATCCCGTTTCCGGCGTCCGGTAGGGGATCGCCGAACGTCGCGAGCCCGGGCGAAAGCGGCCACTCGACCGGCGGCTCCGTGAGACTCATGTCGGGCTGGTAGTCGCTCACGAACAGTCGGAGTGCGCTCGGCTCATAGGCACCTTGATCCGAGAGCGAGCCCTGCGGCAGCCAGCTCAGATCGGTCGCCTTCATCTGGAACGCGGAGAGATCCTGGCGGGATTGGTACTCGTCCTGGCTCATGCTGTCGGGCTTGGGGCCGAGCTCGCTCAGCGCGTAGACCGCGGTCGTGTGCGTCTGTCCGTCGACGGTCAGCGTGAACGTCGTCGTCGCGGCATCCGAGATGCCCACGCTTCCGAGGTCCGTGTAGCTGCGGTCGGTGTTCAGGCCGGCGTCGAGGGCGGCTTGGAGCAGTTGCTGGATGGCGTCGGCAGAAAGACGTTCCTGCGCCAACGCCGGCAGGGCAGGTCCCGGATAGATCTCGATCTGCGCCCCGGGCGTGACGAGGAGGCCGTCGCCGAAGAGCGAGAAGAGCGGTGTGTTGGTCAGGTTGTACTGCAATGTCACGAAGCCGCCGCCCTGCTCGATCCGGAGCACGACCTGGTCGGCGGCGATGGGGTAGGAGATCCCTCCCCCGTCGCCCGTGCTCCCCGTCCCGCCATCACCGGCGCCCGGAGAGGCGTTCGCGCAAGCGCCGGCGAGCAGTCCGAGCGAGATCACCGTCACACCGAAGAGCTTCAACCGCATCTTGAGGATCCTCCTAGTCGTTCTAGTCGTTCTGGCTGGTCAGGTCCGGCTCTGACGTCGGGGAGCCACATCGGGTTCCCATCCGGCGCGATAGGCTCCGGCCATGTCCGGGATGATGCGCGCTCTTCGCAAGATGGCGCCTCGCGCGGGCGCGGAGCTCGTCGAGATCCCGATCCCCACGCCGGGCGAAGGCGAGGTGCTCGTCCGCGTGCACGCTGCTTCGATCTGCGGGACCGATCTCCACATCTACGACTGGAACGAATGGGCGGAGAAGCGCATCTCCCGGTTGCCTATGACGTTCGGCCATGAGGTTGCCGGCACTGTCGAGTCCGTGGGGAAAGAGGTGCACCATCTGGACTCAGGCGTGTTCGTCGCGGCTGAGACGCATGTCGCCTGCGGCCGTTGCTCGACCTGCCGAACCGGCCGCGCGCACATCTGCGAGGAACTGCGGATCTTGGGTGTCGACATCGAGGGCGCGTTCGCTGAGTACGTCGTCCTGCCGGCAGGAAACGCGTGGGCCGTCGGAGAGGGGATACATCCCGACACCGCGTCGATCATGGAGCCGTTCGGCAACGCCGTTCATGCGGCGTTCGGTACCGGTGGCGGCGAGGACATCGCCACGAACGCCGTTGCGGTGATCGGCTGCGGACCCATCGGCTTGTTCGCGGTGGCGATCGCGCGTTCGCTCGGGGCATGGAAGGTGATCGCGGTCGAGCCGAACGACTACCGGCGCGAGATGGCGACCGTCATGGGCGCGGATCTGTTGGTGAACCCGACCGACGTCGATCCCGTGGCCACCGTCCTCGGGGCGACGAACGGAAGCGGGGCGGAGGTGGTGCTCGAGATGAGTGGGAACGCCCGCGCGATCGACCAGGGAACGCGGATGCTCGCGCGCGGCGGGCGCATGTCGCTGCTCGGGCTGCCCGATGGACCGGTGACGCTGGATCTGAACGACCAGGTCAT
>JAYUAK010000126.1:0-2102 GCA_043741335.1 Actinomycetota bacterium | reverse complement strand
CCAGCGCTGACCACCGACCGGTCGCGATGCTCGTGTACGCGGACGGCGACACTCGCCGCTTAGATCCCGTATCGTCGCCCGCTACCCAGCGTTAGGATGCGCCGATGCCGCGACCGACGTACGTAAAGACCACGTCTCAGGACGACCGCATGGGCTCCGCGGCGGAGGCAAGCGACTGGTCGAACGTCCTCGCGCACGTTCCGCTCTTTGCGGACCTCAATCGCCGCCACCTGAAGAAGGTGGCCGGCACTGGCAGGATCGCGCGCTTCCATGACGGGTCGTCGATCGTCCGAGCCGGCGAACCGGGGGACACGCTCTACGTTGTGCTCGACGGCGAGGTCTCCGTCCGACGTCGCGGGCTGCCGATTCTGTCGCTCGGAATCGGCGGGTTCTTTGGCGAGATGGCCGTGCTCGAGAGCAATACGCGCTCGGCAACCGTCGTCGCGAACGGGCCAGTGGTCTGCCTCGCGATCACCCAAGCGCGCTTTCTGAAGCTGCTGCGCGCCGAGCCCGTGATCGGCATCGCACTCCTGGGGGAGCTCGCAGCAAGATTGCGGAAGGCCCAGGCAACCGGGTAGCTTGACACGCATTGTTTAGACACGCTATCCAGCGCAGATCCCCGTGGGTTGGCTCGTCCCTCCATTGGCACGGCACGCGTGAGCACGGCTCGTGCGCTCCTGTCATCCAGCCACGGCTTCGGTAGTTTCCCGCGGCATGCAAAGCCCGGATGTGCGGTTTGTACGGCAGGGTGGGGCCGCGATCGCCTACCAGGTCTTCGGTGAAGGCCCTGAGTTGCTGTGTTTGCCCGGCTACGTCTCGAACCTCGAGTACCAGTGGCAGTTCGAGCTCACGGCACGGTTCTTCAAGCGTCTTGGCTCGTTTGCCCGGGTCGCCGAGATTGACCGACGTGGCTGCGGGCTCTCTGAGCGCCTCTCGCTGAGTGACCTGCCGCCCCTTGAGGTCCTCGTCAGCGATGTCTGCGCCGTCCAAGACGCCGCGGGGTTCGGGCCGGCGCACGTTTTCGCCTATGGCGACGCCACCATGATGGCGATGCTGCTCGCCGCGATACACCCGGACCGGGTCACCGGTCTCATCCTCTTCGCGCCATCGGCTTGCGGAACGGCCCAGCCCGGCTACCCCTGGCAGTGGGACGCCGACGAGTGGGATCCGTATCTCGCCCACCTGACCGAGAACTGGGGCACCTCGAAGTACTTCGAGGCACACGCGCGTCAATGGCTGCCTAGCGTCGCGCGTGACCCGGGTCTCGTCCAGCAGCTGACCTCCTACTTTCGCCTCGCCGCGAACGCGACCGCGGTGGTCGCCGCCGAGCGCATTTACAAGGAGACCGACGTTCGGGAGGTGCTACCTCTGGTCCGCGTTCCGACGCTCATCCTCCATCGCATCGACGACCGGGCCGAGGACATCGAGCAGTCGCGCTGGATCGCACGCCAGATCCCCGATGCCCGGCTGGTCGAACTGGAAGGCGAGGATACCGGTGTCCCCTGGGCCGGCGACCAGGACGCCGTGCTCCGCCCGCTCGAGGAGTTCCTCACGGGGCGCCGGAAGCGAACTGGGGCGGACAGGGTGCTCTCCACCGTCACGTTCACCGACATCGTCGACTCGACCACCACGGCCGCCCGCCTCGGCGATCAGCGCTGGAGCGAGTTGCTGACCGAGCACTACAGCCGCGCAAGTCGCGTGATCGAAGACCACGGCGGCAAGCTTGTGAACACCACAGGAGACGGCGTCGTCGCCCGCTTCGACGGCCCTGCCAGTAGCGTGCGCTGCACACTCGACCTTATGGACGCGCTGCGCCCACTCGACATCCGCATCCGCGGCGGCTGCCACACCGGCGAGATCGAGATCTCCGGCCACGACATCGCAGGTCTCGCCGTCCACATCGGCTCCCGTGTCGCGGCTGCTGCGCCACCCGACGAGGTCTGGGTCTCCTCTACCGTGCGCGACCTGACCGCCGGCTCCGGCCTCCGCTTCGAAGACGCCGGCCAGCACGAGCTTAAAGGCGTACCCGACCGCTGGCACCTCTACCGCGCCCTGCCCTAAAGACGCACCCGCCCTGCAGGATCGGCCTAGGGGTGCCCGCC
>JAYUAK010000125.1:0-5106 GCA_043741335.1 Actinomycetota bacterium | reverse complement strand
CGCCGGGGCGGCACGATGATGACGCCGCTCGTCGTGGTCGGCGCGGGGGGCTTCGGGCGCGAGACGGTAGAACTCGTCCGGGCCATCAACGCTGTGTCACCTCGCTTCGACCTGCGCGGCTTCGTCGATGACGATGCAGCTCTCATCGGAGGGCAGCATGTCGGGCTCTCCATCCTCGGGCCACTGGCGTGGCTCGCGGAACACGACGACGTGACCGTCGTGGCGTGCGTCGGGAGCCCTTCATCGATCGGTCTTCGGCGTCGAGTCGTGGAGCGTCTCGGACTGCCTCCGCGGCGGTACGCGACGCTCGTCCACCCGGCGGCTGTCGTCTCCCCGTCGGTCGCGCTCGGCGTGGGCACGATCATCCACGCGACATCGGTGTGCACGGCGGACATCACCATTGGCGCGCATGTCGCGATGATGCCAGGGGTCGTCCTCACCCACGACGATGTTGTCGGCGACTTCGTCACCTTCGGTGCCGGTGCACGGCTTGCGGGCTCTGTGTCCGTCGGGCCCGATGCGTACCTCGGATCTTCTGCCGTAGTCCGTGAACGACTGGAGATCGGCGCGACTGCGATCGTCGGGATGGGCTCTGTGGTCACCACGTCGATTCCTGCCGGACAGGTGTGGGCGGGGAATCCCGCCCGCTTCCTGCGGTTGGTCGGCGAACGGACAGCCGTCGGATCGGCGAGCGCTGCATGAGGATCATCGTGTACCCGCACGACCTGTTCGTCGGCGGGAGCCAGATCAACGCGATCGATCTCGCCGCAGCGGTACGCGATCTCGGCCATCAGGTTTGCGTGTACGGCATCCCCGGGCCACTCGTCGAGCATGTCCAAGCGCGTGGCCTTTCGTTCGTGGCAGCGCCCAGTTCGCCACGCCGGCCTTCGCCACATCGCATCGCCCATCTGGCCCGTCTCGCACGCCGGGACCAGGTCGACGTCATCCACGGCTACGAATGGCCGCCGTGCCTTGACGCCTACTTCGGCGCTCATCTCGTCGGTGGTGTCGGATTACTCTGCACGGTGCTGTCGATGGCCGTCTCGCCGCTCGTGCCCCGATCGATTCCGCTGATCATGGGGACCGCCGAACTCGGGAGAACCGCTCGCACCGACGGCTTCGCCGACGTGACGGTCATCGAACCGCCGATCGACACCGTGTCGGATCACCCCGGCATCGATGGAGGTGGGGTCCGCGCCGCATACGGAGTGGGCCCGTCGGCGGAGCTCGTCGTCAGCGTCTCGCGCCTGGCGATCGAACTCAAGCTCGACGCGCTGGAACGAGCCATCGACGCCGTTGCCCTGCTGGCGGAGCATCGACCGATCCGGTTGCTCATCGTCGGTGAGGGAGAAGCGCAGTCGCACCTGAGGGCGCGGGCCGGGGCGGTCAACGCCCGGCGAGGTCGTGAGGTCGTGACGCTCGTGGGTCAGCAGCTCGATCCTCGACCTTTCTACGCGGCCGCCGACGTCGTGGTCGCCATGGGGAGTTCGGCACTCCGGGCGATGTCGATCGGTCGACCCGTCGTTGTCCAAGGAGAGCGAGGCTTCTCGGAAGTCTGCGAACCCGACACGTCGCCGATGTTCCTCCGCAACGGGTTCTGGGGGATCGGTGGCGACGAGCCCGATGCGCTCCGTCTGGCCGGTCATATCCAGCGACTCCTCGATGACGCCGAGCTCCGCGCGTCATTGGGCGCGTTCGGCCGCACACTGGTGGTCGAGCGATTCGATCTGCGAACTGCAGCACAGAAACTTCTGCTCCGCTACGAAGATCTCGCTCGGCGATCCACGCCGCGCGTCGCGCGCGATGCCGCCGTCACAGCGGTGCGCGCCGGCCGGGCCGAGCTCCGCCTGCACGACCCGCGCCGCAAGCGGGCGAGATCAGCACACGAGGCCGCCAGACTCGCGGCGGCCGCGGTGCCCGGCCGGTCCGTTCAGATGGTGGGCCGGCGGCGCGTCGATCTGGGGGCGGCATCGTGACCGCATCCATTGCCCTGACCGATCTCGCCGCGCAACACCGCGAAATCGAACAGGATGTGCGTGAAGGCTTCGAGCGAGTTCTCGCGTCGGCCTCGTTCATCGGGGGGTCCGATGTCGGAGAGTTCGAACGTGAATTCGCCTCCTTCTGCGGGGCGCGCGAGTGCATCGGGGTGGCGAACGGAACCGATGCGATCGAACTCATCCTGCGCGGACTCGGAATCGGGTCCGGCGACGAAGTCCTGTTGCCGGCGAACACCTTCATCGCAACCGCCGGTGCCGTGCATCGGGCGGGAGCAACGCCGGTGTTCGTCGACTGCGACGACAAGTACCTGCTGATCGACCCCGATTGTGTTCCCTCTCGCCTGACGCCGCTGACGAGGGCTGTCATCGGTGTCGACCTCTATGGGCAGATCGCGCCGTTCGATCACCTCGCAGACATCCTCGCCGGCTACGACGTCGCGTTCGTCGAGGACGCGGCCCAGTCCCAGGGAGCGACCAGGCGTTGCCGGCCGATCGGCGCGCACGTCGCAGCAGCAGCCACCAGCTTCTATCCCGGTAAGAACCTCGGGGCTTACGGTGATGGTGGCGCGGTGCTGACCGATGACGAGGAACTCGCCGCCGATGTGCGCGCCCTTGCCAACCATGGTGGGATCAACCGCTACGACCATCGCCTCCCAGGCTTCAACTCCCGTCTCGACACGCTCCAGGCGGTGGTCCTGCGAGCCAAGCTGCGCCGGCTCGGATGCTGGAACGAGGCGCGTCGGCGAGCTGCCCGGCGCTATGACCAACTGCTCGAGGGGGCGAACTCGATCCGCCGGATTCCGGCCGCGCCGGGAAACATGCACGTCTGGCATCTGTATGTCGTGCGCGTCCGGGATCGCGATCGCGTCCTGGCCCAGTTGCACGAATCGGGGATCGCGGCATCGATTCACTACCCGCTGCCACTTCATCTGACCGACGCGTTCTCGTGGCTCGGCCACGGTCCCGGAGACTTCCCCGTCGCAGAAGCGGCGAGCAGGACGATCATCTCGTTGCCGATCCATCCGCACATCACCTACGACGCCCAGGCGCGGGTGTGCGAAGTCCTGCTCGGGGCTGTCGGATGACGGACGACTCCGTCTTCGTTCACCCCGACGGCCGGTGCGAGAGCGTCATGGTGGGAGCAGGAACGCGGGTCTGGGCGTTCGCGCACGTGCTGGCGGGTGCAGTGATCGGGACAGGGTGCAATATCGGCGATCACGCATTCGTCGAGGGCGGAGCCGTAATCGGCAATGGTGTAACGGTGAAGAACGGCGTGCTCATTTGGGATGGCGTGACGATCGAGGACCATGTGTTCGTCGGGCCGGCAGTCGTGTTCACCAACGATTTCAATCCGCGGGCCCACGTCAAGAAGGGCCGTGCCGAGTTCCTGCCGACGCTCGTGCAGACAGGCGCGACGATCGGGGCAAATGCAACGATCGTGTGCGGCGTGACGATCGGGGCGTACGCGTTCGTCGCCGCTGGCGCCGTCGTCACGCGCGACGTGGCGCCTCATGCCCTCGTCCGGGGGAATCCGGCGCGCCGGACCGGATGGGTCTGTACATGCGGGCGCCCGCTGAACGAGGAGTTGCAGTGCGACTGCGGTGCCCGCTTCGCTCGGGCACGCCCGACCGGTGACCACGGTGTGATGAGGTGCTCGTGCCTGTGAGCTGGAGTGGTGACGACCTGGTGGTGATCTGCGGCGGCAATCACTTCCGCGGTGAGAAGAAGATGCACGACGTGCATCTGGCAGAGCATCTCGCGTCTCACGCGCGGGTGCTGTACGTGGACCCGCCGGTGTCACATCTGACGCCTCGCCGCCGCCCCGAACTGGCTGCGATGCTCGAGCATCCGCGACTGCGGCTGATCGGCGACTCGCTCGCTCAGCTCACGCCGGTCGTCGCGCCGAAACCGCTGTCGGCGCCAGTGGTGCGCTCGACGGAGGTGCTCGTGCGGAGGGCTATCGTCCATGCCGTTCGCCGGCTCGGAGCGACCCCCGCGGCGATCATCAGTGCGTGGCCGTTCCTCGACGTCTTCGACGCGTGCCCCGACGCCCGGAAGGTCTACTGGTGGACCGACGATCCGGCATCAGCCGCCGATCTGTGGCGGATGAACCGCGCCCGGCTCGTGGCCGGGGACCGACGGATCGCGGCGCGGTCGGACCTCGTGATCGCCGTGAGCGAACGAGCCGTGGAGCGGTTCCGCGCCGAAGGACTCGATGCCCGGTTCTTCCCGAACGGCTGCGATGCGGACACGATGGCTCTGACTGATGTGGTGCCGGTCGCCCCGGATGTTCGTCTCCCTGCACCCGTGGCAGGCTTCGTCGGCCACCTCAATGCGAGAACGGATCTGTCCCTGCTCGAAGGAGTAGCCGCCAGCGGGATGTCACTGCTCATGGTTGGTCCCTGTGTGCCCGGCTTCGAGCCGGAACGGATGGCGGCACTGTGTGCCTGCCCACACGTCGCGTGGGTGGGTTCTCGTCCTTTCGACCAGATTCCGGCGTATCTCGGACATGTCGACGTCGGACTCGTTCCTTACGCCGACACCGAGTTCAATCGTTCGAGTTTCCCGCTCAAGGCTTTGGAGTACCTGGCAGCCGGACGCCCTGTGGTGTCCACCGGGCTTCCCGGCATCCGGTGGCTGGCAACCGACCAGATCGTGGTGGCCGACACTCCATCGGCCTTCGCCGAGGCCGTTGCACGGTCAGTGGCCGGCGCCAGGGACCCGATTGCCATGGAACGGCGGAGAGCTTTCGCAGGCGGGCACAGCTGGACGGAACGGGCCTGGGTGCTCGCATCGCTACTCGGGCTCGGCGGTGACGCAGCGGCGAGGAGCCCGAGGCCAACCCTGATCGCCCCGCATCCGAACCCGGCCGCGTACGCCGAGAGGAGTCGAAGTTGAACGCTTTCGAGACAGGCGCCCCCCGTCTCGGTGATGGGCGGGTGGGTGATGTCGCTTCGCTGACGCAGTTCGCGAATGACGCGCTTCCCAGCCTTCGTCGTGCGAGCGGCTTGATGTGTTTCGACCGCCCACGAGACGTGCCCCTGCTGCGCGGTGAGTCGGTGCGGTATTCGATCATGGTCCTGCTCGGACTGCTCCGCCGTTCGCGGAC
>JAYUAK010000124.1:0-5112 GCA_043741335.1 Actinomycetota bacterium | reverse complement strand
CCACCGGGTAGGCGATCGGCAGGTGCGAGATGACCGTGAACGTCCGATTCCCGGCCCAGTCGCCGATGTGGCTGTTCCCGTCTCGTCCTCGCGTGTAGCCGTCGATCCGGCCCCAGTACTGCGCCATGACGCGTTTGAGATCGAGCCCTTTCGTGAGCTGCGCGGATAGGTCGCGATGCGTCGGGAACAACGAGTCGTCCTTCTCGAGGGCGAACGCCACCCCGACGTGTGTTCCTTCCTGGCCCCGGCCGGAGTAGATCGCACCGGGGAGCCGGCCCTGTCGGTAAAGAGCCTCCATGCGTTCGTCGAAGTACCGGCAGAGTTTCAACAGGTGCAAGAGCTCTTTGAGCCGGTCGTCGGGCAGCGGACGTCCACCTTGCGAGGCCTGGGTCTCGACCTTCGTGGCCAATGCTCTCCTTCTTCTTGGCGGTGAAGCTTGAGCGGATGACGCTCGACAGCGCGAAGCTAGGCGGAGTGAAGCGGCTTACCCGCGAGCGCCAAGTGCGCCTCGCCGACGGCCTCGGACAGAGTGGGGTGCGGGTGGATCAGGGCGGCAACCTCGCTGGGCACCGCTTCCCAGTTCGTGATCAACTGTGCTTCGGCGATCAGATCGGTGACATGCGGGCCGATCATGTGGATCCCAAGCACGGGGCCGCCCTCGGCCTCGGCGACGACCTTCACGAAGCCGCCCTCGCCAATGATGTTCGCCTTGCCGATCGCGCGGAAGTCCAGCTTCTCGGTCACGATCTGGTGGCCGCGCTCCACCGCCTGCGCCTCGGTCAGCCCGACGGAAGCGATCTCGGGAGTGCAGTACGTCACCCGCGGGATGTTCACGTAGTCGATGTCGGCAACCTCGATACCCGCGATGCGCTCCGCGACCGCGTATCCCTCGGTGAACGCGACATGGGCCAACTGCAAAGGCGTGGCGGCGACATCGCCCACGGCCCACACGTGCTCGACGTTCGTGCGGAGCTGCCCGTCCACATTCACGAAGCCTTTCTCGTGCAAGGCGATCCCGGCATCCTCCAGACCGAGCCCGTCGGTGACGGGACCGCGGCCCACCGCGACCAGACACACGTCGGCCGAGACCGCCATCGTTCCGTCCGCGTCGTAGATCACCTCGACATGGTCACCCGAGTCCTTGATCTGCTGGACCGACGCGCCGGTCGTGCTGGCGATGCCCCGCTTGCGGAACGCCTTCGCGATCTCTTTCGAGACCTCCTCGTCCTCCAGTGGTGCCAGTCGGGGGAGCGCTTCGATCAGCGTCACGTCGGCGCCGAACGATCGGTAGAAAGACGCGAACTCGAGTCCTACGGCGCCGGCGCCGATAACGACCACCGAGCCAGGGATGCTGTCGTACCAGAGCGCTTGATCGCTGGTGATGACCCGTTCGGTTACCTCGACACCCGGAAGGAGTTTGGGTCGGGAGCCACTCGCCAGGATGACGTCGGTCGCATCCACTCGTCGCCCGTCGATCTCGAGCGCCGGACCGGCCACGAGTCGAGCCGTCCCCTGGATCACGTCGATCTTCCGGGTGTTGATCAACCCCGTGATGCCCTTGACCAGCTTGTCGACGATCCGCTCCTCGAACGCTTTCACCGCCGACCAATCGGGCTCACCCGAGGCCTTGATCCCCCAGTCGGCGGCGCGGTTGACCGTGTCCATGACCGCGGCCGACTGCAGCAGCGCCTTCGTGGGGATGCAGCCTCGGAGCAGGCACGTACCTCCGAGTCGGTCGTCGCGCTCGATGATGGCGACGCGTTTGCCGAGCTGCGCGGCCCGGAGCGCGGCGGAATACCCGCCGGTCCCGGCGCCGATCACCACTACGTCGTAGCCCTCAGCCATCCGAGCCGAAAGTCTACCGTCCTTCCCGAGGGCAACCTGACCTCGCCCCGGCGTTCATCCGACAGCCGCCGTACCATGCCGCGCATGGACGAAGCCGGTGAAGCCGAGGAGCTGAAACACACCCCACTCGAGGAAGAGCACCGCCGACTGGGGGCCAAGCTCACTCCGTTCGCCGGCTGGCTGATGCCCATCGAGTACGAAGGCGCCCTCGCTGAACATCGAGCGGTCCGTGAGCGGGTCGGCCTCTTCGACCTCACGCACTTGGGCAAGGTGGATGTCACCGGCCCCGGGGCACTCGGGATGCTCCAACGCGTTGTCACGAACGACCTGTCGAAAGCCGCGGTGGGGGAGGCCCTGTACAACCTCGTGCTCAACGAGGGAGGCGGCGTCATCGAAGATCTGATCGTGTATCGACTCGAGCCCGAGCGGTACTTCGTCGTCCCCAACGCATCGAACGCCCCGCGCGTCCTGCGGATGCTGGAAGAAGAGCGGGCCGAGGATCGACTCCATTTGATGTATCACCAGGACTGGTGCTTCCTCGCCGTCCAAGGACCCGAGTCCGTTCATGTCATGACACAGCTGTTCCCTCAGGCCGCGGACCTGTCGTTCATGCAGTGCGCGGAGTCCGAGTACCACCGTCGCCCCGTGATCGTGACTCGCTCGGGGTATACGGGAGAGGTCGGATTCGAGCTCTTCACCTACCAGGACATCGCGCTCGAGCTGTGGGGCGAGCTGCGGGAGGCCATGGAGCCGTTCGGGGGCATCCCTTGTGGGTTGGCTGCCCGGGATGTGCTGCGCATGGAGATGGGCTATCCGCTTTATGGTCAGGATCTCTTCGAGGCTTCAACCGCTCTCGAGGCGGGGCTGGGATGGGCCGTCGCCTTCGACAAAGGCGAGTTCCGCGGGAGGGAGGCGCTGATGCGCCAGAAAGCGGAGGGGGCGCCCAGCAGGCTCCGAGGACTGTTGATGCAGGATCGTCGGCACATCCCACGCGCGCACTACCCCGTGCTCGTGGGTGACCAATTGATCGGCGAAGTGACGAGTGGCACCTTCTCGCCCATCTTGCAGAAGGGGATCGCGCTCGCCTATCTCTGGCCGGGTGACGTCGTGGACGTCGGATCGGAGGTCGAGGTGGACGTGCGGGGCCGGCGAGGCAAAGCCACGGTGGCCAGGCTGCCGTTCGTCGAGCGAAGCCCTCGCTAGGTCAGACGGACCGTTCGCGAACCGCCCGGACGAAGTCGCGGATCGCGGCATCGCCGAAACGCGTTTGAGCGATCAGGCGCCGCAGCTTCTGTCCAGCTCTGTTGCCGTCACGAAGGACCGCCACGACGACGTAGAGCCCGGAACGCGCGATCCCGATCTGGCGAGCTGGGCCGAAGCCCGGAGCCGCAACGAAGTACGCCCACCGTGTGGAACGCCCCTTGGCATGGCAGGTGCCCTTCCCGCGCGCCATGTAGTCGCCGGGAGAGCCGATCGGCCCTGAGGCGAAGCTGGGCACGTTGTCGATGTACACCCGCTGGGAGTCGGCGCGGCAATCGGGAGAGTCGATCAGCTGTGAGAACAGCGATCCGGTGGCAGCCAGGTAGTAGAAGTCGGAGGGGACACCGACGGCAGTTGCGTCCACCCAGGTAGCTGCGATGCCCTCGGTCGTTCCATCCATGCGGGACCAGGCCTTCGGGCTCGGGGATGCGAAGAACCCTTCTCGAGCCCCCGTGGAGGTTGGCACTGGTTGCCAACCGTCGGGCACCAGCGCGCGGACCGATCCGGCGGTGACCTCGGAGTACGGCGACGGCGTTCGCTCGACGCGGATGGCGTCGGCTCCTGGAATGGGGTCGATCCCACGAGGCAGGCCGGTGCAGCCGGCGCCCGTCAGCACGACCATGATTCCCAGGATGGCTCTTCGCAACCGCCGATCCCCCGCGGGGGAGGATAGCGGGGGTCGCTCAGGATTGCTAGCGGCGGCCCGATCCCTCAGATCGCGTCGGTCAGGCCGCGCCGGGAGGAGCCACGAAGGTGGCACCTTCCTTGGAAGGCAGGCAGAACGAGACCCGTGTGCCTCCCGCGGGAACGGGGTCGGTCCACAGGATGCCGCCGTGGCGGATCACGAGCTGGCGCGAGAGGTGGAGCCCGACGCCGGCCCCGGCCTTCTCTTTTCGGAGTGTGGCCTCCCCGGTAGAGAAGGGTTGTTCGAACGAGCGCCAGGCGACCTCGCGGTCCATACCGATCCCTTGGTCGAGCACGGAGATGACGATGCCCTCGTCCATCACGCGCGCGCGGATCTCGACCGCCCGGTCCTCTGGTGAATACCGGCACGCGTTCTCGAGAAGCTCATGGATCACGCCGTGGATCCGTTGTCCGTCCGCCAAAGCGAACAGCGCCTCGGGGATCCGCGAAAGCACGAGAACCGAGGGATGACGAAGGCCCATATCCACGACCGCCTGGTCGATCAGCGGCGCGAGGTCGATGTAGGAGATGTTCATCTGGAAGGTGCCCCGCTCCAGCTCGCTGATCTCGATGATCTCGTCGACGAGGCCGGCGAGCTTGTCAAGGGAGGTCTGCAGTTGCTCGATGAACTCCTCGCGCTCCTCTCCGCTGACGTGCGGGTTGCGAAGCACGTAGGCGATGCCCTTCGCGACGGTGACCGGAGTCCGTAGCTCGTGCGAGACGTTGGCCAGGAAATCACCCTTTGCGGTCGTGCCTTCCTCCATCTGCGCCTGGACGTCACGGACCTCTTCTTCGAGCTCCTTCACTCGCGCGAGCGCGATACTGAGATCGCCTCCGAGCAGCGTGGCGGCGCTCCGCGTGAGGACGATGGATCCGGAAGCCGCAGCTTGGATGGCCCGTGCCGCCTCCTCGACGCCGTCCTCCTTCAAGAGGTATCCAGAGGCGCCAGCGGCCAGGACCTGGGCCACGCGCCCCGGATCGCGCAGGCGCGTCCAGCCGACGATGGCCGACATCGGCGCCGCGTCGCGCAGACGCCGGACGAGGTGGACGTCCTTGAGCCCCTCCAGGCCGAGCTCGGTCGCCACCACGTCGGGTTGGAGGCCGGCGGCCATCTCGATCACGCGATCGGAGTCGGTGGTCACCTCGATCTCCACGATGGGGTCGAGTGTGCGCAGCGCATGTTGCAGCCGGGTTACCTCGTCGGCGGTATCGCACAGGAGAACCTTCACGCTGTGTGTATCGGTGCGGTGGAAGGCGGGTTGAGGATGGACGCTCTGGAGACCGGCCAGGAGACCGGTTGGAACGGCCTCAGTGCACGATGCC
>JAYUAK010000123.1:0-5140 GCA_043741335.1 Actinomycetota bacterium | reverse complement strand
CCTCGAACCCGTCGGGAGTGTTGCCGTACCAATCGAACCAGGTGTTCCAGATGTCGACGTGAGGGAGCGCGATCGACAGGACGCGCTGGCCGCCGCTTCCTACCATCAACGTGGGTCGACGTGCGGGTGCCGGAAGCAGCACGGCGTCGTCCACGCGGCAGTACTGTCCGTGGAACGTGACGCGCTCCCCCCCGAGCAGGCAACGGATCACGTCGAACGCCTCCTCGAACCGCGACACTCGGTGATCGAACGGCACACCGAACGCGTCGAACTCCGTTCGGTTCCACCCCGCTCCGAGGCCGAGGACCAGACGACCCTGGCTGATTTCGTCCACGGTCGCAGCCATCTTCGCGAGCATGGCCGGTTGGTGAAAGCCGGCACACGCGACCAGCGGTCCCAGGCGAACGCGCTGGGTCACCGCGGCGAGGCCGGCCAGAAGCGTCCAGGCTTCCCAGGGCCCGCGCTCGGGTCGACCGTCGTCGCGGTACAGGAGGTGATCACCCACCCACACCGAGTCGAACCCGGCGTCTTCGGCTGCGCGAGCCATGGCGACGTACTCGGGCCAACGCACCTCGCGTTCGACCTCGGGAAGCTGCACACCGACCCGAAGGGCCCGAGTCGTCGAGGTCGCGATCAGCCCTCACCGATCCGGTACGCGACCTCGCCGTGCTGCGAGAGGTCGAGGCCAATGTCTTCGTGCTCGTCGCTCACCCGCAATCCGACGGTGATGTCCGTGAGCTTGAGCAACAGCAACGTAGCGACGAACGAGAACGCGACGGTGACGCCGGTGAGCACCGCCTGTTTGCCGACGAGCGTCAAGCTCGCGGCGGCACCCGCAGCATTGATCGCCAGGCTCGCGAACGCCCCCGTGAGAAGCACGCCGATGATGCCGCCGACCATGTGCACGCCGACGACATCCAGCGAGTCGTCGTAGCCGAACCGATTCTTGAGGCGCAGGGCCTGGAAGCACACGAGCCCGGCGGCCACACCGATCACCATCGCCGCCATCGGTTGGACGTAGCCCGCCGCAGGCGTGATGGTCGCGAGGCCGGCCACCGCGCCGGTGGCCGCCCCGATCGTGGTGGCCTTTCCACCCCGGGCGCGTTCGGACAGGATCCACGCGAGCGCTCCGGTCGCAGCCCCGAGCTGGGTGTTCACGAACGCGCTCGACGCGAGCGCCCCCGAGGAGAGCGCGCTTCCGGCGTTGAAACCGAACCAGCCGAACCACAGGATGCCGGCCCCCAGCACGACGAACGGAACGTTGTGCGGCGACATGTCCTCGGTCCCGTGACCTCGACGCTTGCCGAGGTAGATCGCGGTCGCGAGCGCGGCCGCACCGGCGTTCGCGTGAACGACCGCTCCACCCGCGAAGTCGAGCGCGCCGACGCCGCTCGCGCCCAAGAAGCCGCCGCCCCATTCCCAGTGGGCGACCGGCGCGTACACCAGGATCGACCACAACCCGATGAACATCAGATAGCCGGAGAACTTCATCCGCTCGGCAAAGGCTCCGGCAATAAGCGCCGGCGTGATGATCGCGAACATCATCTGGAAGACCATGAAGGTCGACGACGGCACTGTCGGCGCGTAGGCGCTGGGCGCTCCGCCGACGTGGTTGAGCCCGATGAAGTCCAGACC
Organism: Actinomycetota bacterium; assembly: GCA_043741335.1. Classification (GTDB taxonomy): domain Bacteria; phylum Actinomycetota; class UBA4738; order UBA4738; family HRBIN12; genus JBBQVZ01. The sequence goes on along the minus strand of JAYUAK010000123.1, from coordinate 3,505 downwards.
GCCGATGATGCCTCCCTTGTCCGGTCCGAACGCCAGGGTGTAGCCGATCAACGCCCAGAGCACGCTGACGAGCCCGAGCGCGATAAACGACTGCATCACGGTTCCCAAGACGTTCTTCGCCCGGACGAGCCCTCCATAGAAGAACGCCAGTCCCGGCGTCATGAACATCACGAGGGCGGTCGACGCGAGTAGCCAGGCGGTGTCGCCGGAATCGATGTGGGGCATGCGATTCCTCCTTCGCGTGGGTGGGAGGTGCGGCTGAGCCTCGCAACATTCGTCCGGCGAGAGCTCGACGTCAAGGACCATCTGCGCCCCGCCCGGAGCAGGGAAGCGCGCTTAGGAACGAACGATCTTCGCGTGGAACAGGTGACCGCAGTCTGTGCACTGCATGTTCACGCGAGCGGCCGGTCCCGCATGGGGGAACGGCTGGGTCTTCGACGAGCCACACAGCGGGCACGGAGGACGTGGAGGCGGAACCTTGCGTTTCTCCGGCTGCGTCACGCCGGCTCCGTCATCGGTGGTCGTCGTCGTGCTGAAGGCTCGAACCACCAGGGAGTGAACCCGCGGTCGTTCTCGTCCACCGTCGTTCCCGGCGGGACCAACTGGTCGATCGCATCGAGCGTGGCCGGATCCAGACGGATGTCCGCTCCCGCGAGCAGATCCTCGAGCTGCTCGATCGTGCGCGGTCCGACGATGGACGACGTCACGGCGGGGTGCGCCAGCGTGAACGCGATCGCCATGTGCCCCATGGAGATGCCCGCGTCGGCCGCGATCTTCCCCAGGCCTTCAACCAGATCGAGCTTGCGTTGGATCTCCGGTCGCGCGACGTCGAACTGCGCCGCGATGTATGGACCGCGTTCCTTCCCGCGCGTGGCACGCGCCTGCGGCGAGTCGTCGAAGCTCTCCCGCCGGTAGCGGCCGGTCAGCCAGCCTCGGGCCAGTGGGCTCCACACCAACACGCCCATGCCGTAGGTCTGTGCAACCGGCAGCACGTCGTGCTCGATGTGGCGAACGAAGATCGAGTACGGCGGTTGCTCGCTGCGGAATCGAGACAACCCGCGTCGCTCCGCGACCCATTGCGCCTGCACCATCTGCCAGCCGGGGAACGTCGATGACCCGAAATGCCGGATCTTGCCTTGGCGCTGCAGGTCGGTGAGGGCCGAGAGCGTCTCCTCGATGTCGGTCTCGCCCTCCGGGCGGTGCACCTGATAGAGGTCGATGTGATCCGTGCCCAGGCGGCGAAGGCTGTCCTCGACCGCTCGCATGATCCACACGCGCGAGTTGCCGCGTTGGTTGGTACCCGAACCCATCGGCTGATGGAACTTCGTCGCCAGCACGACTTCGTGGCGCAGGGAACCCGTGAGCGCCTGGCCGAGGATCTCCTCCGAACGGCCGGCGGAGTACATGTCGGCGGTGTCGATGAAATTGATCCCTCCATCGACCGCACGATGGACGATCCGGACGCAGTCCTCCGCATCGTCGTTGCCCCACGGCCCGAACATCATCGTGCCCAGACAGAGCGCACTGACGCGGACTCCGGTACCACCGAGCGTTCGATACTCCATCGCGAGGGCCTCCATTCCCAAAGGTAACAGTCGTTCGCGCCGACGTTGCCGGCTTCGAGTTGGGCTCGGGTATCTAGGGAGGAGCCACGCTGTCCAGAGCCGCCACCAAACGCACGACCGGACCGCGGAGCCCATGGTCGTCGGCGAGCGCTCGGAGGGCGGCATCGTCACGCGCCCCGGTCCACATCTCGAGCGGAGCGTCGGTCTTGATCGGCACGAGCAATCGCATCGCGTTCACGTACGTACGCGCCTCCCGAATCCGTGCCCGGAGTGCCGGCTTGCCTTTCATCGGGCCGGGCACCGGTTCGTCCACGTCGGCGTCGGCGAACAGCTCCTCGAACGAGCCGTAGGTCTGAACGAGCGCCCGAGCGGTCTTCTCTCCGACCCCCGGCACGCCCGGGAGCCCGTCGGACGGATCCCCCCGCAGGATCGCGAACTCCCCGTACCGCGAAGCCGGGACGCCGTATTTCGCGAGCACTGCCGCCTCGTCCAGCTCCAGCAGCTCCGAGACGCCGCGCACCGTGAACAGCAGACGGATCGACGGGTCGCGCACCAGCTGGATCAAGTCGCGATCGCCGGAAACCATCTCGAACAGATCACCGGGGTTCGCGTTCAGACACAGGGCGCCGATCGCGTCCTCGGCCTCCCATTCCGGCGCCTGCGCCTGCGGCATGCCGGTCAGATCGAGCACGCGCCTCAGTAACGCGAACTGCTCCGGGAGCCCTTCCGGCTCGGGCGGGCGCTGGGCCTTGTATCCCGCATAGAGCTGGGTTCGAACGGTCGGTCGCCAGTCGTGGTCGTAGACATGAACGACCTCGTCGGGTCTGCGGGAGACCACCAGCTTCGTCACCATGTCCAGGTAGCCGAAGACGGCGCCCACCGACGTGCCGTCCGGCGCGCGAACCAGGTCGCGGAGACCGAAGTACGCGCGGTAGCCCAGGCTCGAGACATCCAGGAGCAACCGATGCGTCACGGCGGGAGACTACGTCGGAACGGCGTTGGTAGCGTCGGGGGCGATGACACGACCGGCCCCCCGCACCGAGGAGTCCCGCAGCACGGCGGGCGTGTTCGCGGTGTCCCTCACGACGGTGATGTGGGGGCTCGTCCCCCTGGTGCTCAAACAGACGCACATGCCGGCGCTCTCGTTCGCTGCGTACCGCCTGTGGATGGGGGTAGCGGTGTACGTCGTGGTCCTGGGGGTCACGGGGCGTCGGCTCCAATGGGCGACGCTGCGCGCGTGCGCACTGGGAGGCGTGTTGTTCACCGCCGACGTCGCCTGCAGCTTCCTGGCGTTCAAGCTCACGAGCGTGGCCGATGCGACGATCATCGGCGCACTTGCTCCGGTGTGCATCATGCTCGGTGCGGCTCGCTGGTTCGGCGAACGGTTCGAACGGCGCGATCTGGTCTTCATGGCCGTGTCGCTCGGAGGCGTCGCCGTCGTCGCGATCGGGTCGGCGGGCTCGCCCGCGTTCGGCGCCTGGGGGGATGGGTACGCGGCGATCGGCGTGCTCACCTGGACCGCCTATTGGCTCTTCTCGAAGCGAGCCAGAGCGACGATCGGAGCCATCGAATACATGGCGAGCGTGATGGCTGTTGCGGCCGTGCTCATGACCGGGCTGGCGCTCGTCTCGGGCGAAGGATTGGCCGCGCCGCACGGCGCGGACTGGGGTTGGATCTGCGTGGTGACGTTCGGCCCCGGTGGGATGGGGCACCTGTTGCTCGCGTGGTCGCATCGCCACGTCGAGGCCTGGCTCGGCGCCCTCATCACGCAATGCCAGCCGGTGGTCGGCGCGGCCGCCGCGTGGGTCCTGCTGGGGGAGTCGCTGTCGGTGCTCACCATGGTCGGGGGACTGATCGTGCTCGCAGCGACCGCGGCGATCGTGGTGCGCTCTCGCCGTCGCACTCCGCTCCAGACGTTCGAGGAGCCGGAGTCACCGGCG
>JAYUAK010000122.1:0-5156 GCA_043741335.1 Actinomycetota bacterium | reverse complement strand
TCGATCGTGGACTCCATCGCGCCGATCGACGCCAACCGCTGCGATGTGAGGTCGTCGCCCGCGAGCCGCTCGTACTCCAGGTTCCTGATCGGGTCGTCCAGGTACGCGGGCGGGTAAAGGCGTGCCATCGCGGGATCGCTCGTCGGATCCTCGTTCTCGATCAACTCGCGAAGCTGCGCGGGCAACGCCCGAAGGACGTCGCGCTCGCCCGGTTCCAGCCGGAGCTCAAAGTCGCCTCGACGCGTGCGCTTGATCGGCCCGCCACGCGCCACGTCGCTCAGGCGTCCTTCTGCATCGTCGCCCACAGGCCGTGAGCGTGCAGGCGCGAGACGTCGAACTCGGCCTTCTCGCGGGTGCCGTTCGACACGACAGCCTTGCCCTTCGTGTGGACATCCATCATCAGCTTCTCGGCCTTCGCGCGTGGGTATCCGAAGAGCTTCTGCAGGACCCATGTCACGTACGACATCAGGTTCACCGGGTCGTTCCACACGATGACCACCCATGGAGGATCAGGCTCGGGGACATCGTCGGTGGAAGGGCGGTCGATCCGGGCGGGAGCGGTGATCGTTTCGGCGACCAGGTCCATCATCCGTCCAGTGTCTTCGACCCCTTGAGGCCCATGTCGCGGGCCCTGCGCACACCCCAACGGTACAGCGGAGGCGTGAGCACTCGGAAGGCCTGGAATGGGCTGATCCATCGGGGGATGGACAGCTCCGGCGCGATGTCGTCGCGCACCACACGCACGACGGCGCCGGCCACGCGTTCCAATGAGAGCAACATGCGGGGGTTCATGTCCTCCAGGGGGAAGCTCTCGGTCGCGACGAACCCGGGGTTCACGGCCGTCACGAGCACGCCCTGCTGCTCGACCTCGTAGAACAGCGATTCCGAGAACGCGACCACTGCGTGCTTCGAGGCGCCGTACACGGCCGCGCCGGGCGTGGCGAAGCGACCGGCGAGGGACGCCACGTTCACGATGTGGCCGCGCCCACGCTTCAACATCCCGGGGAGGAATGCCCGTGTCCCGTACATCACCCCCAGGACGTTCACGTTGACGACACGTTCGATCTGCTCATACGAGAGCTCCATGAACATCCCCCCGCCGGGCACGCCGGCGTTGTTCACCAGGATGTCGCATCGCCCGAACGCTTCGTGCACGACCGTCGGCAGCGACGCGAGCTGTTCGCGGTCGGTGACGTCGCATCGGATCGCCAGCGCGGTGCCTCCGGCGCGTTCGATCCGATCGGCCAAGACGTCCAGGCGTTCCTTGCGGCGCGCGGCCAACACGACCTTTGCCCCGCGTTGCGCGAGTCCGATCGCCACCGCCTCGCCGATCCCGGAGGATGCTCCGGTCACGACCGCCACGGCGTTCTTCAGTTGCATGCCCGCTCCTCTACCCTGAGATGCATGGACGTTATCGAAGCCCACGCCCAGCGTCTGCCGGCTCTAGATGATCGCTGGATCCCGAGGTCGTATCCACGTGGAGAGCTTGCGCGCGCCCTGGAGGCCGGCCGGGTCGCCGGCGTGGCCACCCATCCCCTCGACAACGTCCGTGGGAACGCCCGGCTCTTGCTGGAGGGCGATCCCGACAAGCAGTTCGGCCTCTCCGGGCTGCTGGACGGGTTCTCGTTCCTCGACGTCTTGGAGCTGGTAGCGACCGGGGCCGGTGCGCCGATCGATCCCGACGAAGGGTTCGGCGACGTCCTCATCACCCCAGGCCCCATCCTCGACTCATGTGAAGCGCTCGGCCGGCGGCTCGCGCTCGCCGCCGAAGGCGGCGAGCGCGTCCTCATCACCACCGGGCATCCGGGCGGCCTCGACCTGCTGTATCGAGAGCTCGAGCGCCTGCTCCTGGCCCATGGAGGCCGGGTCATCAAGCCGGCGGATGGCACGACCTGGCGCGACCCGAAGCTGGATCACGACTGGTCGATCGGCTATCTCTCCGGCGTGGGCATGCTCACCGACGGTCGTGTCCCGCGTCACACCCACTGGCCGGACGCCATGCGCCGGATGCTCGCCGAGGAACGCCCTGACCTGGTGCTCGCCGACCACGGGTTCGCCGGGGCGGCCATCGAAGCCGACATCGAGACGGTTTCGGTGGCCGATGTGAACGACCCAGCACTCCTGATAGCGAGGGCCCAAGGCCGGACGGAGGTGGTCGTGGTGATGGACGATCACGTCGCTCCTTTGGACTATTGGCCGTGCTTCCAGGCGGCAGCGGGCGTGTTCCCGCTGGTCAAGGGCCCTATCGGAAACGAGGGCTATCCCGCGGGGTGACCCTTCCCCTACAATCCGCCCATCGTGAGAAAAGAACCCTTCACCGAGGCTCGGCTGTTAACCGTGAACGAGGTCGCTGACCTCTTGCGCGTATCCAGGATGACCGTCTACCGGCTGATCAAGACAGGGGAGATGTCCGCCTTCAGGGTGGGCAGGGGCTATCGACTTCGCGAGGAAGACATCGACAGCTACCTGACCGAGCGCTACACCGAGGCCGGATAACCGCCAAGGTATCTGCCAAAGATCTCGGCAGAGCGCTTACACGCACACGCGGCGCCGAACCTCCGGCGAAGGGTCGGAGGAGGGTCCGTGAACGAGCACGACCGGCTCGTGGATCGAGCCGCCCGCGATGCGCACACGGTCCTGTTCGTTGGGGGCCTGGACGCCGGGAAGAGCACGTTGGCGCGCGCCGTGGCGGCATACGCGGTCTCTTTGGGCAGGTCGGTCGCGTACCTCGACGGCGATCTGGGGCAAAAGACGGTCGGTCCGCCCGGCACCGTGGGCCTGAAGCGCATCGGCTCCACAGACGATCTGACCTTCGAACGCTTAGCTACGGCCGACGCGCTCGCATTCGTCGGCTCGACCTCTCCCCAGAGTCATCTGCTGCCCCTCGTGACGGGGATGGCGAGGCTGCGCGACCGAGCGCTCGCCGACGGGGCGGACCTGGTGGTGATCGACACGAGTGGCTTGGTGTCGGGGATCTACGGTCAGCTCGTCAAGTATCACAAGGTGGAGCTTCTCCGGCCCGACCTGGTCGTCGGTTTGCAGCGCGGAGAGGAGCTCGCGCCCGTTCTCGGCGTGATCGAGCGGTTCTTCAGCGTGGACGTCGTGTCGCTTGGCGTGCACCCATCGGTCGTGCCCACGAGCGTCGAGCAACGTGCCGAACATCGCGAGCACGCCATGTCTCGCTATTTCGGGGGCGAGTTGCACCGCTTCCGGATCCGTCCGACGGTCTTCATGCCGGCGCTACCCCCCCTCTTCGATCTGGTCCAGCTGGACCGCTTGCTGGTCGGGCTCTCCGACGGCGAGGGGGCGTACTCGGGGGTCGGCTATATCGAATACCTGCCCGAGGAGGGTGCGTTGCGCCTGATCTCGCCTGTGGCAGATCCGCCCAAGGCCCTTAGACTGGGATCCGTTCGTCTGGAGGAGAGCTACCGCGTGAAGCGCGTCGACCTCCGGAACCTGTTCGGAACCGAATGAGACCCGCCAAAGAGCCGACCAAAGAGCCGAGTGGAGAGTGAGGAACGCTTGCCGTCGCTGATCAAGAAGCGCCGCAAGAAGATGCGGAAGAAGAAGCACAAGAAGCTTCTGAAGCGAACGCGCCACGCGCGGATGAAGCTGGGCAAGTAGCGCCTCGCGAGGTCCTGGTTCCGTGCGCGCACCGGCTCGTATCCGGATCGCTCCGAGCCTCACGTCCTTGGCCGCGCTCGTCTTCATCCTCATCGCGCTTCCCGGCTGCCACCAGGTCGAGGAGATCCGTAAGCAGGCGCTTGCGGATTCGCGGCCGGTCATGTTCGAATCGATCGACGGCGTGCGGCTCGCTGGGCGGATGTTCGGTCCGGACGGCGCCGGGGCCGGCATCGTGCTCGCGCACATGAAGCCGGCGGATCAGTCGTCGTGGTACGACTTCGCCGACCAGCTCGGGAGTCTCGGGTATCGCGTGTTGACGTTCGACTTCCGTGGGTACTGCCCCGGAGGCGACGCCGGGTGTTCTGAGGGGAAGAAGAACGTGGCGGAGATCTGGCAGGACGTCGCGGGCGCAGTCGGTCTGCTTCGGAGCGAGGGGGTGCGGCGCATCGGGTTGGTCGGAGCCAGCATGGGCGGCACCGCTTCGCTCGTCGTGGCTTCGCAGAGCGGCGAAGGGATCGACGCCGTGGTGACCCTCTCAGCGCCCGATTCGATCGAAGGGCTCATCGCCGGAGCCGACGTCTTGCAGGCCGTGACCGCGGCCAAGCTCTTCCTTGCCGGGAACGGAGACGCAAGCGCTGCCCAATCGGCACAAGCGTTCTATGACGAGACGATCCAGCCGAAACGGGTCGAGATCTTGACCACGAACGACCATGGCACCGACATCTTGGAAGGCAACCAGGCCGAGAGCGCGAAGAAGCTGATCCTCGATTGGCTCGGACTGCACGTCCCCGTGACATGACCAGGCCGCTCGTCTTCCTCACGGACTACGGGATCGCCGACGAGTTCGTAGGTGTCTGCCATGGCGTGATGATGCGGATCGCGCCCGACGCGCGCGTGGTGGATCTGACGCACGCGGTCCCGCGTCAGGACGTGCTCCGCGGCGCGCTCACGCTGGGCCGCGCGACCGCCTACATGCCCGCCGATGCCGTGTATGTCGCCGTCGTGGATCCGGGTGTTGGTTCCGAACGCCGATCGATCGCCGTTCGAGCGGCATCGGGTGCCCTCCTGGTGGGGCCGGACAACGGGTTGCTGTCCCTCGCGTGGGAAGCCCTCGGTGGCGTCGAAGACGCCGTCGAGATCACGTCGGAAGCGGTCGTGCTCCAGCCCGTCTCACGGACGTTCCATGGTCGCGACGTGTTCGCCCCCGCGGCGGCGCACCTGGCGGCGGGGGTTCCTCTGGGCGAGCTTGGTTCCCCGCTCGTGGTCGACGAGCTCCGGGTGTTGGAGCTCCCGGGTCCGATGGTCGCGGCCGGTGCCATCGGCGCGCGCGTGACCGGCATCGACGGGTTCGGCAACGTCCAGCTGAACGTCGGGCCGCCGGATATCGAGGCGGCCGAGCTGGGGGCGATCCTCACCGTGCGTGGCCGTCAGGCGCCGCGCGTCGGCATCTTCGCCGATGTCGCAGCCGGGATGCTCGCGGCGATCATCGACTCCCAGGGACAGCTGGCGCTCGTCGTGAACCACGGCAGCGC
>JAYUAK010000121.1:0-5174 GCA_043741335.1 Actinomycetota bacterium | reverse complement strand
ATCGTCGTCAACGGCTCGGTTTGCCACCAGTGCCTGTGAAGTACCCCTCTCCGCACGATGAGGGCCGGCCCGAAGGGCCGGCCCTCATCACTTCGTCGCCACGGCGTCGAGACGCGGTGACGAACGTCACCGCCGACCCGTGTCCGGCACCACGGACCCGCGACCTGTGCCCGCATACGGTGCAGTCGTGGGTTCGCCCGGACAGGGCGACACGGGTACCAAGGAAAGAACGATGAGCGTGAAGGCCGGAACGATCCAGGGAACGCAGACCGGCGTCAGCTGGGCAGGGGGAGGCATCGCCGCGATCCTGCTCATCGTGATCCTCGCCTTGACGCTGTTCGCCACAACGCGCGGTGGCACCGTCGAGAAGGCACCGGCGAGCTCGCAGTTCCAGGTGACCGAGCAGCTGAGCGGTGGCAGGAACGTCACGGGCGTGTCCTCGAGCTCGCTGACCAGCGAGCAGCCGATCATGATCGGGAGCTACGCCTGTCACCAGTGCCGGTGAGGTACCCCCCTCTCCGCACGATGAAGGCCGGCCCGAAGGGCCGGCCTTCATCACATCTTGGAAAGGTCTCCAGGTCGGCACCGCGGACTAGACCGCGGCGCCGTGGCACTTCTTGTACTTCTTGCCCGAGCCGCACGGACACGGGGCATTCCTCGGCACCTTGTCGCTGATGACTTGCTGAGGGTTGCCGGCTTGCTCGGCCGCCTCATCGCCGCCGCTTTCCACTGCTGCGCGGTTGTCGGAGACGCGCTGGGGCCGTGCCTGCTGCGCCTCGGGTCGCACGAATTCGACCCGGTAGATGTAGCGGACGAAATCCTCGCGGATCGACTCCGTTAGCTCGTTGAACATGTCGAACGCCTCACGCTGATACTCAGTCAGCGGATCCTTCTGGGCGTACGACCGCAGATGGATGCCCTCTTGGAGGTAATCCATCTCGGAGAGGTGTTCACGCCACTTCGTGTCGGTGATGTTCAGCAGGACGATGCGCTCGAGGTCCCGCATCATCGCCGACGTGACGGCGGCTTCCTTGGCTTCGTAGGCATCCACCGCTTCCTGCTCGAACCGAGCCTGCATGTCAGCGACGTCGCGGACATCCTCGATGTCGGCCTTCGTGGATGACAACGGGAAGACCTCTGCGAGCGCCACCAACAGCGCATCCAAGTCCCACTCCTCGGGGAAGACGTCGGCCGGGCAATACGCTTCGACGGTCCGCCCGACGACCTGCGCCGCCATCTCGCGAGCCTGCTCCCCGAAGTCATGGCCCTCGAGGATCTTGCGGCGCTCGCCGTAGATCACCTCGCGTTGATGGTTCATGACGTCGTCGTATTTGAGAACGTTCTTGCGGCGCTCGTAGTTCAGCTCCTCGATCTGCTTCTGAGCGTTCTCCACCGCGCGAGTGACCATCTTCGCGGTGATGGCTTCGTCGTCGGGCCACTTGAGGCGATCCATGATCGATGCGACCCGATCGCTCGCGAACAAGCGCATCAGGTCGTCCCCGAGCGACAGGTAAAACGCCGACTCGCCCGGGTCGCCTTGGCGTCCTGAACGACCGCGGAGCTGGTTGTCGATGCGCCGGGACTCGTGACGCTCGGTCCCCAGGACGTAGAGCCCGCCCAACGCGACGACCTCTTCGTGCTCCGCGTCGGTTTGCGTCTGGAACTTCTGCAGGAGCGGCTCGTACTCGGCCTCGTACCCCGTGCGCTCTTCCTCGTCCATCTCGAACAACAGATAGCGATCGTTGTCCCAATCGCGCGCGGCCATCTCCTGACGGGCGAGGTACTCCGGGTTGCCGCCGAGCAAGATGTCGACCCCGCGGCCGGCCATATTCGTCGCGACCACGACGGCGCCTTTGCGCCCGGCCTGGGCGACGATCATTGCTTCCTTCTCGTGGTTCTTCGCGTTCAACACGTGATGCGGGACGCCGCGTCGGTTCAACTTGCTCGACAAGAGCTCGGACTTCTCGATCGAGACGGTCCCGACCAGCATCGGCTGGCCCAGCTCGTGGCGCTCGATGATGTCTTCCAGGAGCGCGTTCCATTTCGCTTCCTCGTTCTTGTAGATCTGATCTTGCTCGTCGGAGCGGACCATGTCTTGGTTCGTCGGGATCTCGACGACACCGATGTCGTATGTTGCCTCGAACTCCGTCTGCTGGGTCTTGGCTGTGCCGGTCATGCCCGAGAGCTTTTCGTACATCTTGAAGTAGTTCTGGATCGTGATCGTAGCGAGCGTCTGGTTCTCTTCTTTGATCCGAACACCCTCCTTGGCCTCGATCGCCTGGTGCAGGCCCTCGGAGTACCGCCGGCCCTCCAGCACACGGCCGGTGAACTCGTCGACGATTTTCACCTCGCCGTTCTGCACCACGTACTCCACGTCGCGCTTGTAGAGCTCCTTGGCGCGCAAGGCGTTCTGCATGTGGTGCACGAGCGGCGTGTTCACGTGCTCGTAGAGGTTCTCGATGCCGAGCATCTCCTCGACCTTGGCGACACCGGACTCCGTCACGGCGACCTGGAACTTCGACTCCTCCACCTCGTAGTCCTCGTCGCGGGTCATCCGCGGCGCGATCCGCGCGAACGTCTGATACCACTTGGCGCTGTCGGCGATCATGCCGCTGATGATCAACGGCGTGCGAGCCTCGTCGATCAGGATCGAGTCCACCTCATCCACGATGGCGTACTGATAGCCGTGCTGGACGCAGTCGTCGATATGCATCGCCATGTTGTCGCGCAGGTAGTCGAACCCGAACTCGTTGTTCGTCCCGTACGTGATGGGCGCCCCATAGGCGGGACGGCGCTCTGCGGGAGTCATGGGCGACTGGATCAAGCCGACGTGGACGCCGAGCGCGCGGTAGATCGGGCCCATCCACTCCGAGTCGCGCTTGGCCAAGTAGTCGTTCACCGTCACCAGGTGCACGCCCTTATCGGTGAGCGAGTTGAGGTAGGCCGGCATCGTAGCGACGAGCGTCTTGCCCTCACCGGTCTTCATCTCGGCGATGTTGCCCTGGTGCAGCGCCGCGGCGCCCATCACCTGGACGTCGAAATGGCGCTTGCCGGTCGAGCGCTTGGAGGCTTCACGCACGACCGCGAACGCCTCGGGCAACAGGTCGTCGAGTGACTCGCCGCTCTCCGCGCGCTGGCGGAACTCGGTGGTCTTGGCCAAGAGCTCGGCGTCGGAGAGCTCCTCGAACTCCGGTTCGTAGGTCAGCACGATCTGAGCGATCGAATGCAGCTCCTTGCGCTTGCGCCCCTCGCCGAGGTTCGCGATCTTGTCCAATACCAACGGATCAGCCTTTCCAGGGAGGTGGGGTTCAGGTCGGAGATTCGATTCTACCGGCCCCGCGGATCACGGCCCCTGAAGCTCACCCCAGCGCGTTTGGATCACGGCGGACCATGCCGGCAACCCGCCCGAACCCCAGGCGTTCAAAGAAGGGCACGACATCCTCGTCGCAGCAAGCGTCGACCCCATACATCGGGCCGAGCGCCGCGATCGCGCGTCTCACCAGTTCTGTGCCGATCCCTTGCCCCTGGTGCCCCGGAAGCACCTCCAGCAGCGGAAGGTAGGCGACCATCGCCCTATCGGTCACCGCGGTCACGAACCCCACCAGGCGGTTGGCGTCGAAAACGAGCACCGCACGGTCGGCCCCGCGTAGGGCGGCCAGCCGCCGCTCTCCCGGCGGCGGCGAAGACCACTCCTCGAAGAACGGTGCCAGGTCGTCGGCGGACACGCTGGCGATCGTGGCCGCGTCGTCGGCGTATCGCAGCATCAGATCGGCTCGGTGAGCGCGCCGAGGCGCTCGATCAAACGGGCGTTTTCGCGGTAGTCGACCGGGCAGGCGATCACAGACACCACGTCGTCATCGAGCGCCTTTCGGAGCGTGGGGAGCAGCTCGCCGGCAGAGCCGATCTGATAGCCGCGCGCCCCGAAGCTCTCCGCCAGCTGCACGAAGTCCGGGTTCCCGAACGAGACCGCCGACTGCCGCCCGAAGTGGATGTCCTGCTTCCACCCGATCAACCCGTAGCCACCGTCGACCCAGACCAGGATCACGAACGGGACGCGCTCGCGCACGGCCGTCTCGATCTCGGCCGCGCTCATCAGGAATGCGCCGTCGCCCATGGCCGCGAGCACCTTGCGCTCCGGATGCACGAGCTTCGCCGCAAACGCTCCGGGCAGCGAGAACGCCATCGTCGCCAGGCCGTTCGAGATCAAGCACGTGTTCGGCCGGTACGTGGGGTACAGACGCGCCATCCACATCTTCGCGGCGCCGGTATCGCACAGGACGATGTCGTCGTGGCCCATCGCCGCACGGATGTCGGCCACCAGGCGTTGCGGCTTCACCGGGAACGCATCGTCGGCCGCGCCGCGCTCCAGCTCCTCGCGCACCAAGCCCCGAACGGGCGGCACCGCGCCCGCGATCGCATGGATGTCCGATGACCCGGCGATCGCGTCGAGGGCCTCGCCGATCGAACCTTGAAGCCCGACCGCCAGCGTGTAGTGCGCATCGACCTCGGCCACGGTCCGGTGGACGTGCACGATCCGCTTGTCTCGGTTCGGATTCCATCGTGATGGCGAGTACTCGACCAGGTCGTAGCCGACCGCGACGACGACATCGGCTTGATCGAACCCGAAGTTCGCGTAGTCTCTGATCATGAAGCCGATCGTCCCCAGGGCATTGGGGTGATCATCGGGGAACACACCTTTGCCCAGGAACGTCGTCGCGACCGGCACGTTCAACCGATCGGAGAAACGGATCAGGGCGTCCATGGCGCCGTCTCGCTCGACCCCGGGGCCTGCGAGCACGACCGGGTGCGCGGCGGTCTCCAACACGTGCGCCGCGCGATGCACCTGATCTTCCGACGGCGCGGGATCCCGAGGGACGTTCACCGTGAGCGGCTCGCCCGCTGCCGCCAGCTCCGCCACGTCCTCCGGCAGGATGATGAACGTCGCACCCGGTCGTTCCGTCTGTGCTTGTTTGAATGCCTTCCGGACCATCTCCGGTGCGGCCTCTGGAACCGTAACCATGTCTCCCCACTTCGTGATCGGTCGATACAGCGAGACCAGATCGACGAATTGATGCGATTCCTTGTAGATCCGACCCAACCCGGCTTGAGCGGCGATGGCGACCAACGGATGGGAGTCGAGCTGTGCGTTCGCGATGCCCAGCATCAGGTTGATC
>JAYUAK010000120.1:0-5198 GCA_043741335.1 Actinomycetota bacterium | reverse complement strand
CGAGCGTCGACTTCCCGTTCGCGTCGTACCAGGAGGCACCGGCCGGCACGCCGAGCGTGACCGCGTTCGTCTCGTAGTAGCCCATCCACGGGACGAAGCCCGCGACCTTGATCGAACCGTCGGGGTTGAAGACCGTGAGCTTCTTCACGTCGGCAGTCATCTCCGACCAGGTCTTCGGCGGCGACGTGATCCCCGCCTTCTGGAACAGGTCGGTGTTGTAGTACAGACCGTACGCGTCGGCCGTGAACGGCATGGCGCACTGCACGCCTTGGTATTGCGTGAACTCGACGGCCGATGGGGGGAACTGCGCCATGTCGAGCTGATCGCTGTCGATGGACGGCTGCAGATCCTGCCACGCGCCGGAGGAGCAGAGGTTGGGGATCTGGTTCATGTCAGAGGAGACCGCCACATCCGGCGGCTGACCGCTGTTGATCGCGGCCAGGATCTTCGCGTCGTCGACGCCTCCGGAGACCTCGACCGTGATCCACGGCTCCAGCTCGTGCAACCGGTCGAACATGGCGGTGAACTCTTTGAGCTCCCGTCCACTCCAGTAGGCCCAAACGGTCACGGTGACGGGCTCCGGCGACGCCAAGGTGGACCCGGTAGCGATGGGCGTCGGCGTCGATCCTCCGCCGCTCGCGGTGCACGCAGCCGCCACCAACACCGCGGCGACGATCGCGATCAGGAGCTTCGCTCGCATCTTCCACCCACCTCCACCATGCACGTCTCGGGCCGGCCAACCAGCGTGGAGTCTCTCACGGGGTGTGAGGAAGTGGGCCGCCGAAGAGCGGAGGCCGGACCGGGCGCGGCGCCCACTTCGCGGTGAGGACCTTGCCGGTCTCCCCATCGATCGTGACAGCGAGATCTAGCTCGCCTCGCTCGGCCGCGACCCGGAACGTCGCGCTCGACGCGTCGCCGGCGACGGCACGCCCTAGCCGACATGGACCGAACAGGGTCCGCACCAACAGCGAGTCACCCTCGGTCGGGCCTTCGTTCACCGACGCGACGAGCCCCTGGACGGCGTCACGGACGCGGGGGTCCGGTTCGGGAACGGAGGTCAGCTCGAGGTATTGCACCTTCGGCGTCGGCTGTGGATCCAACGTGATCTCCACGTGCACGCGCCCGCGCTCTCCCTCGAGCCACCAGGCGAGGTGGAACGGCGAGTCAGAGGTCGGCGTCTCGTCGGAAGGGCGGAGCGTCCCGTGCATATCGCGCAGCCGATCGATCGCGGCGCGACGCCGGTCCATCGGCTCGTCCAAGTCCACGTTCATCGAGAACGTGGCCGCTCCGAGGTCGTCATCCCATGCGGCGAGCAGGCGCTCGATCGCGGTCCGTGCTGCATGCATCGCCGGCGCTTGCAAGAGACGACGGACCGGCGCGACGTCGCCGCGGACGAGCGCCCGCAGCATCTGCTCTCCGATATCGGCCGCGGGGAAGTACGTTCGATTTCCGAGCACGACGATGCCGACGCCCGAGGCCGGATGCCATCGCATGTGTGATCCGAATCCGGGATACCCGCCGCTGTGGGCGACCACTTTCCCGAGCTCGAGGTCGGTCCGCACGAACAACCCGAAACCGTAGCCGTCCACGATCGCCTTGGGGAGCGTGTCGATCGACGTCCACCGGAGCTCCGGTTCGATCGTTCGCTGGGCCTGCTGCATCTCCAGACGGGAGGTGAGGGAGAGTGGGTGGTCGACGTCGGGTTCGCGCACGCCGAAGGCGCGCGCGAACCCATCCACCCACGTACTGAGATCGTGCACGGAGCTAAAGAGTCCTCCCATGGACGCCAACGCTCCGTAGCCTGCGAACGGCTCTTCGATGAAGTCGTCGTCGCGACGCCCGTACCCGGTCGCGAGGCGCTCCGCGGAAAGCTCGGCGATGTCGAACGCCGTCGAGGTCATGCCCATCGGCTCCAGCAGTCGCGATCGGACAGCGTCGCGATACTCCAGCCCCGTCACGTTCGTGATGACGCGCCCCAAGATGCCGTAACCCAAATTCGAGTACTCGAACTGCGTGCCCGTCATCCACGCGAACGACTGCCCGCCCTTCAGGAACTCCGCGAAGAGGCCTTGCTCCAGATCCTGCTGGCGATCGCCCCAGGGATCGTCGCTCGGGAACCCCGCGGACATCGTCAAGAGGTGTCGAAGCGTCATCGGCGGCCCTGCCTCCAACTCCGGGACATGTGCCGCGACCGGATCGTCTAGACGCAGGAGTCCTTCGTCACGCAGCAGAAGCACGGTGGCCGCGGTGAAGCTCTTCGTCATGGATGCGATACGAAAGATCGTGTCGAAGGTGGGAGTCGTGTCGCCACCGACGCGCGACGTGCCGATGCCGCGCGCGTGGATGAGCTCGCCGTCAACGAGCACACCGTAGGCGACGCCGGGCACCGGCTCCCTGAGCACGAAGGCGTCGACGAGTCCGTCGACCACCTGCAGGACGGTTTCGATCGACACCGGGCGCGCCTCGGCCGGACCTAGTTGCTCGTCTGGCTGCGAGTTGCGACGCCGCGGACCGCGCGGACGATGCCGTCGTAGCCGGTGCAGCGGCAGAGGTTCCCCGCCAGCCCGATGCGGATCTCTTCCTCTGACGGATCGGCGTGGTCACGCAACAAGGCCGTGGCCGAGATCAGCATCCCCGGCGTACAGAACCCGCACTGGACGCCCCCTTCTTCCAGGAACGCTTGCTGGAGCGGTGCTAGTCCGTCGGCACCGGCTAGGCCTTCAATGGTGGTGACCTCGCGGCCGTCGGCCTGCATCGCGAGGTAAGAGCACGAGTTCACGGGCTTGCCGTCCAGGAGCATCATGCAGGCTCCGCACTCCGAGTCGTCGCACCCCTCCTTCGAGCCGGTGAGCCCGACGACATCGCGGATGGCGCGAAGCAAGCTGATGTGGGAATCGAGCTCCACCGGGTAGGTGGTGCCGTTCACTTTGAGGGTCGCCTCGATCTTCATTGCGTTCCTCCCGGCGCGTAGCCATACAACGAAGAGCTTGCGGGGATCGAGATGTCTCCACCTCTGGCACGTGCGATCGCGCCGGTGATCGCGCGCCGCGCGATCACCTCGGCCATGGCTTGACGGTATCCGGCGGAGGCGCGGACGTCGCCGATCGGCGCGGACGCGTTCGCGGTCGCCCGAGCCGCCGCCTCGATCGCTGCGGAGCCGCCGTCGGAGCCCACCAACGCCTGCTCCGCTTCGAGCACACGACGGATCGTCGGCGCGAGCGAGGTGATCGCCACCCGTGCATCCGACACGACGTCGCCGTCGAGCGTCACGACTGCGGTCGCACCGACCACGGCGATCTCCATCTGCCGTCGGTACTCCAGGCGGACGTAACACGAGCCCGAGCCTTCGGCTGGCGCTGGAAGGTCGATGGCGACGAGCAACTCGTCGGGCGATGCGTTCGTGGAACCGGGGCCGGTCCAGAACTCGCCAAGCTCCAGTACGCGCTCGCCACTGGCGGAGCGCAATGTCACCGATCCGTCGAAGCACAACAACGGGCCGCCGGCATCCATGGCCGGCGACGCGTTCATCACGTTGCCACCGATAGTGCCTTGGGCGCGGGTCGCGTGGGACCCGACGATCGCCGAGGCGTCAGCGAGCGCGGTGAATGTTTCCCGCACCACCGGATGAGCCACGATCTCCAGGTGCGTGGCAAGCGCTCCAAGCAGGAGCCCCCCGCAGCCAGTCTCCGCGATCCCGCCCAACGCCTCGATGCGGTGGATCGCGAGCAGCGCATCGGGCAGCGGAGCCTTGCCTTGTCGCGCCCCCACGACGAGGTCGGTGCCACCAGCCACCGGCCGGGCGCCGCCGGCCAGGGCGGCGAGCGCCTCTTCGATGGTGGTCGGGGCCACGAAAGAACGGCTCATCCGTTCGCCTCCCGCGCGGTGCGCCACACCCGCTCTGGGGTCATCGGCAGTTCGACGACCTGCGTTCCGAGCACCCGGGAGATCGCGTTCGCGATGGCTCCCGCGGTCGGGACGCACGGCGGCTCGCCCACGCCCTTGGAACCGTTAGGCCCGGCGTTGGGCGTGTCGATCTCGATCCAGTCGACGTCGATCCTCGGGGCGTCGGCGGAGGTCACGAGCTTGTAGTCGAGCAGGTGCGGGTTGCGTTGGCGGCCCTCGTCGTCCAGGAGCGTGCCTTCGGACAGCGCCAGGCCGATCCCCATCACGACGCCGCCGTACACCTGACCGTCCGCGCCGATCCGGTTCAGCACTCGCCCCGAGTCGTGCGCGGCGGCCACGTGCAGCACGCGCACGACACCGGTCCCTCGGTCGACCTTCACGTGGGCCGCGTGCGTGAACATCTGCGGAGCCAGGAACGATTCGAACCCGAGGCGTCCCACGCACGACGCGGCGTCCACCGGCGGGGAGTCCGGAAGCGCGCCTGCCCCTTTGCCGTGGATCGTCGTCGAGCTCGCGATGTCCGCGATCGTCACGGTGTGATCGGGCGAGCCCTTCACGCGGACCGCGCCCCCCACGAGCTCCAGGTCTTCCTTCGCCGCCTCGAGCATCTCGCTCGCCGCGGCCAGCAGCTGATCGCGCACGTCGCCCGCGGCGTCCAGAACGGCTCGCACCGAGTTGAAGGTCGTTTGCGAGCCGGAGGAGCCGGCGTCCCAGGGGGCGGCATCGGTGTCCTGATACAGGATCTGGAAATCCTCGGGGTGCATCCCGAGGACTTCGGCCACGAACGCGGGCATCGCCATCACGGCGCCGGTCCCGTTCTCCTGCGCCCCCGTCACGATCGTGCCCGAGCCGTCCGCGTTCAGTTGCACGTACGCGCCGGCGTTCGACGCGAAGCTCGGCCACCAACCGCTCGAGAACCCGATCGCTTCGTCCTCCGGAAGCTCGCGGCCGTAGCCGATCAGCTCGGCCGCGCGCTCCAGGGTCTCCTGCACCGCGATGTGGTCGAACACCTGTTTCGTGGGTCCCTCGTCGCCGTCGCGGACCAGGGTCTTGCGGCGGAGGTCGAGCGGGTCCATGTCCAGCGCAGCGGCCAACTCGTCCATGTGCTGCTCGAGCGCCCAGCAGACCTGGGGCGCCGCCGGGGCGCGGATGGATCCCGAGGGCTGCGTCGTCGAGTAGTTGAGGTACGACTCGACGGCGATGTTCTCGATCACGTAGGGACCGCATGCGTGCATCGCCGCCATCTGCGCCAGGAAGCCGCCCTCACCGCAGTAGGCGCCCTTGTCGAGCACCAA
>JAYUAK010000119.1:0-2147 GCA_043741335.1 Actinomycetota bacterium | reverse complement strand
GGACGGACCCGCCGGCGATCTCGACGGCCCGGCCGTGTCGCCGCAGCCACGCGAACGCGCGCCCGCCGCTCGCGTAACCGCGGGCGAGCAGGAGGAACGGGACGCCGAGCCCGAGGGAGTACACGAAGAGCAGGGCCGCCCCGCGACCCACGCCACGTGACGCGGCAGCGCCGGTCAGGATCGCCGCGAGCACGGGTCCGATGCAGGGTGTCCACCCCAGGGCGAACGCGACCCCCAGCGGCATCGCACCGGCCACGCCCGTCCTCGAGCGCCGAAGGAACGGCCGGCCTTCGCGCATCAAGAACGGCGCGCGCAAGATGCCGATCGTCACGAGTCCCATCACGATCACGAACGCCCCGGCGACCTTGGTGAGCACATCTCGGTTCCGAAGGATCGTCCCGCCCAGCGCCGACGCACCCGCGCCCATCGCGGTGAAGGTCAGCGAGAACCCGCCGATGAACAGGAGCGCCGCGAGGGTCGTTCTCTTCCGGGTGGTGATCCCTCCAGTGTTCTGCTCGTCCGAAGCAACACCGCCGATGAACGAGACGTATCCGGGCATCAACGGGAGGCAGCACGGCGAGGTGAACGACACGACACCCGCCAGGAGAGCGAGCGCGAACGGAGCGAGGGCGCTCACGCCGACGCCTTCTCGACCAACGGGTCCAGCGCGCTCCGGAGAGCGTCTTCTGTCACGTATCCGACGAAGCGGTACCGGATAGTGCCCCCACCGTCGATCACGAACGTCGTCGGCATCCCGAACAACTCGTAGCTGAACGCAAGTCGTCCCGGGGGATCCGAGCCACTCGGGTACGTGATCCCGAACTCCTTGACGAACGCGCGCCCCGCCGGGTCGTTATCGCGCTCGTCGACCCCGAGGAACCGCACGCCCCGATCGCGATACGCCTTCGCCGTGCGCTCCAGACCGGGCGCCTCCAGTCGACACGGCGTACACCACGTCGCCCAGAAGTTGAGCACCACGATCGACCCGCGGTAGGCGGAGAGTGAGACGGTGCCGTTGCCGTCGAGCGAGGGAAGGCTGAAGTCGGGAGCGGGCTTCGCCTCCACCTCGGCCTGGGCCGCGTAGTCGGCGACCGAGATGCCCGTCACGCCCGCCGTCCCGCGCGCGTGGAGCTCCACCACGGCAAGCCCGACGACCAGCAGGCCGACACCCAACAGGATCAGCCGAACCGCCAGACGACGAGCCTGCGCCTCGTTCACGGCGCGCTCGGCTCCGGCGCGTTCCCGCTTCCACGGAACGCCTCGATGAACCCCGACGTCATCGTCGTTGCCTGTTGCGGTGTGATCGTTGACGGACAGCTCCACAACGTGTTCCAAGCCAGGAGCGCGAACGAGGTGCCGTCTGGGAGGTCGGGGAACGGCGCCATGATCGCCTTTTCCTGCGAGTCCACGAGCGGTGTCAGCGCGTTGAGGACCGCACCCGGCAGGGCGTCTTGACCGTCCGCTCGGTAGTACACGAGGACGTAGGCGTGCTCGAGGTTGTGGACCGCGTTGGTCTCGGGGACCGGTGTCGTATAGACGTGCGGGCTCGGCGGGAGCGGTGAGGGATCGTGCAGTCCGCTCGTCGCGGGCTCTGTCGCGTAGCCGTAGGTCTGCCCTGGCGAGAGGTGGCCACCCGTCGCGTTGTCTGACGGGGTCTGGATACTGCCGCATCCGGCAGCATCCGCGGCTCTCAGGGCCGCCTGGGGTATCGGTCGAGGACCGAGTTTTCGCCCGACGACGACGGCGCCGACGATGACCAGGGTTCCCACTACCAGCCCGACACCCGCCTTCCGCGCGAGCCCGATGCGTTTCGCGCGAAGCCTCGCTCGCTCGCGCTCGCGCGCAGCTACCGCGTGTCGCTCCCGCTTAGCCTCTCGCGCCGCTGTGGTCGACGGCCGCGAACCTCCGCGCCGGGGGCCAGACTTCCTAGTCATGGATAGCGTCCTCAGGCTTCGCGGTGTCTCGTTCGGCGCGAAGCTGCTCAACCTCCGATCTCAGCTCGGCGATCTCGTCGCTGTGGTCGGGATCGTGATGACCTCCGAACAACATCCGTCCGCAGACGAACACCATCGCGAGACACGCGAGGGCGGGAAGGTACGCAAGGACAGTTGACAAGCCAAGGATGACGGCCATCGTGATTCCTCTCT
>JAYUAK010000118.1:0-5215 GCA_043741335.1 Actinomycetota bacterium | reverse complement strand
GGCCGACCAGGGCAACGTCCAGGCCCGCGGCTTCGAGCGGACTTGGGTAGATACTGTTCGCCGGATCGTCCCGGAGCTCCACCCCGGGTGCCGAGCGCAAGATGTCGCGAGCTTCTTCAGGCGTGATCGGCCGGTCGAACTCCGCCACGAGCACCACCGCGTGACCGACCGGCACCGGGACACGGACGGCAGTTGCCACCACATGCAGGTCCGGGATCCCCAGGATCTTCCTCGGCTCCGCCATGATCTTCGATTCCTCGCCGGTGTAGCCGTCGGCCCCGAACTCACCGATCTTCGCCACCACGTTGTACGCGATCGTCTTGCCGAACACGTCGCCGACCGGCAGCGCGCCCACATCGAGGTGTCCGAGGTCTTCTTCCTGACCGTGAAGCTTGCCGATCTGCTCAACGAGCTCTCGCGTGCCTTTCCAACCCGCTCCCGACACCGACTGGTACGACGAGATCATGAGCGAACGAAGACCGGCGGCGCGGTGCAACGGACCGATGGCCAGCATCGCCGTGATCGTCGTGCAGTTCGGCACGGCCACGATCTTCGGGTGCCCGGCGAGAGCCTCGGGGTTCACCTCGGGGATCGACAGCGGGACACCTGGGTCCATGCGGAACGCGCTGGAGTTGTCGATGCACGTCGTTCCTGCCGCGGCTACCTCGGGGATGAAGGACCGAGAGACGTCCGCACCGGCCGAGACCAGCGCCACGTCGACGCCTGCAAGCGCGCCAACCGAGAGCTCTCGCACGTTCACATCCTCGCCACGAAAGCGCACGGTGAGTCCCGCAGAGCGCGCCGACGCCAGCGGGATGAACTCGTCGACGGGGAAGCTCCGCTCCTCGAGGATGCGGGTCATCTCCCGTCCGACGGCACCGGTGGCACCAACGACCGCGATCTTCATGGTCGTTCCATCGTACCGGGCAGGCACCGGAGGCTCCGGAGGCTCCCGCAGCCGCTTCACCGGAACGGTCTCAGCGGAAATGCCAGGAGCCGAGCATCCGAACGAGGTCGCCGACATGCGCATCGAACGCCTTCGCCACGTCGGCGAACTGCACCCGCCACACGACGCCCGCTCGTTCGAAGACCACCGTTCGCGTCGTGATCGGATCTGATGACGACCGCAAGATCGCGTCCCATTCCAGCGCGTCGACCCCAGCCACAACGAGTGAACGGACGCCGCCGGTGTCCAGATGGGAGTTGTCTTGGAGCCGGCGAACGTCCTCAGCGAACGCCTGGAGGTCGCGACCCGTCGCGACCGCTTGGATCATGAGCGTCGTGTCACCGTCGGGCCGGAAGAGTTGATCGGCGGGCAGCTGCCCGCCCGAGGGTTCCGCGAGCCGCCATCCGGACGGAGCGGTGATGCAGTAACCGAACCGGTCGGAGGTCACGTTCGCGTCGGCGCACGGCGACGGACGGTTCGCCCACGACCAGATCAGCGAGCCGCCGCCGAACAGCACCAGGACCAAAAGCGAGCCGACGATCAGCGGCGCGCGAGACGGCCGGGGTTCGTCGACGGGATCGGCCTGGGGAGGCGGCGGGATCGATGGTGATGCGGCCGGGGGCGGGGGCGGCGGTGGAAGAGGAGGAGGGCTCACGGGGTGTCGGTGGAACTGGCTCCGTCGTGATCCAACTCGAAGCGTGCGTGGATCGTCCGCACGGCGCGTTCGGCATCGGCCTTACGGATGACGCACGAGATTCGGATCGGCGACGTGGAGATCATCTCGATGTTGATGCCCTCGGCGGCCAACGCATCGAACAGATCGGCCGCGACGCCCGGATGGGCCTTCATGCCGGCGCCCACGAGCGAGACCTTCGAGATGCCGTCATCGATCGAATACTGCTGTGCGCTGATCTCCTTCACGACGCGTTCCATCACCGGCTCTAGACGCGGAACGTCGGCGAGAGGCGCGGTGAAGGACAGGTCGGTCGCCCCTTCGTGCGACACGTTCTGCACGATCATGTCGACGCTGATGCCCTCGTCGGCGATGGCGCGGAAGACTGTGGCCGCCACCCCCGGACGGTCCGGCACACGGTCGAGCGTCACTTTCGCCTCTTCGTTGTCGAGGGCCACACCCGAGATCAGGACGTCTTCCATGTGCTGCTCGTCCACCTCCTGCACACACGTGCCCGGCTCGTCTTCGAACGACGAGCGGACGTGGAGCTTCACGCCGTGCCTTCGAGCGTACTCCACCGACCGCGCGCTCAGGACTCTCGTTCCGGCGGCCGCGAGCTCGAGCATCTCGTCGTAGGAGATGACGTCCACCTTGCGCGCGCTTGGCTCGATCCGGGGATCAGCGGTGAATACTCCCGGAACGTCGGTGTAGATCTCGCAGACCTCCGCACCGACCGCCGCGGCCATGGCGACCGCGGTCGTGTCGGATCCGCCGCGCCCCAGCGTGGTGATGTCGTAGTTCGTGGAGAGCCCCTGGAACCCAGCGACGATGACGACGTTCCCCTCTTGGAGCGACTCGAGGACGCGTTTCGGGCGGATCTCGACGATGCGGGCCGCACCGTGCTGCGTATCCGTGATGATCCCCGCTTGCGACCCCGTGTAGGACGCGGCCTTGCACCCGCGCGCGTTGATGGCGATCGAGAGCAACGACATGGCGATGCGCTCGCCGGCCGTGAGCAACATGTCCAGCTCGCGTGGTTCAGGGATCGGCGCGATCCGCTTGGCCATGGCGAGCAGGTCGTCTGTCGTATCGCCCATGGCCGACACGGCCACCAGGACATCGAAGCCTTGCTCCTTCGCGCGGACCACGCGATCGGCGACAGCCTGAATCCGCTCGGTCGTGGCGACCGAGGTCCCGCCGTACTTCTGGACGATGATTGGCATGCGGGGAGGCCTTCCGTTCGCGATCGAACCCCGAGCGTAGCAGCGGCCTCAGTGGGGTTCGGGGATGCCGAGCGCGTCGCGGAGGAACCGGACCTGGAGGAGCAGGAGATTCTCGGCCACCTGGGGATCCCTGGGCGCATGGGTGATCCCGGAGAGCGGCAGCACGGTGTGCGGTCTCCCCGCCTCCAGCAGTCGCTTCGAGAGCTGGAGCGTGTTCGCCACGTACACGTTGTCGTCGGCGAGCCCGTGGATCAGCATCAGCGGTCGCGTCAGGTTGGGCGCGTCGTCCAGGAGTCGGTATCGCGCGTACGCGTGAACCTCCTCATCTGGCATCCCCAGGTACCGCTCGGTGTAGTGCGTGTCGTAGAGGGTCCCGTCAGTCACCGGCGCGCCGCTCACCGCCGCGTGGAAGACGTCGGGGCGGCGAAGCACGGCCATGGCCGCGAGGAACCCGCCGAACGACCATCCGCGGATCGCAACGCGATCGAGATCGAGGAACGCATAGCGTTCGGCCGCAGCGTGGAGACCCTCGACCTGATCCTCCAGCACCGGATCCGCCAGGTTCCGGTAGACCTCTCGATCCCAGCCCGGTCCGCGACCCGGCGTGCCCCGCCCGTCGATCACCAACACAGCGAACCCCTGATCCGCGAACCATTGGGACTCGAGCTGTAGAGCGAGCACTTTCTGCACGACCGCGAAATGCGGACCGCCGTACGGGTCGAGCAACACCGGGAGTGGAGCGTCAGGCACAGCGCCGCCCGGCGTGAAGAGCGCCATCCGGAGGTCGCGTGCACCGGCGACGAAGAACGCCGGCGTCGCAACGAGGATCGGCTCCTCGGAGGTGGACGCGATCGTGGCGACCGGTTCGCCGTCGACGAGCACCAGGGTGGTCGGCAGGGTGCCCATGGTGGCGGACGTCAGCACGGTGACGTTCGAGCCGACCACGGCCGCGTACACGCCGGGTTCGTGGGTCAGACGTGTGAGGGTCCCCGCCGCATCGATCCGCCACACGTGGGTCTCGGTGGGGTCTTCGTTCGCACGGAAGACCACGCCGTCGCCGACCTCGAGAACCTGCAAGATCTGGAGCCCGATCGGCGTCACCAGCTCGTCGTCGAACGCGAGGCGTTTGGTGTCATCGGCATCCACGGTGCGGACCAAGCGACCGTCGGCGAGCCAGGCGGGGACACCGACCGTGATGTCGAGCCAGCGTTCGTCGCGATCCTCTCGGATGAGCTCGATCGCTCCGGTCACAGGATCCACCCGCAAGATCCGCATCGTGCGCTGATCGCGCGACTCCACGAGGAGGGTCAGCGGTCCGTTCGTGCCCCAATCCACGGTCACCAGGTACGGGAACGCATCGCGATCCCACGAGACGTCGACCTTGTTGCCGTTCAGGTCGACGATGGCGAGCGTCACGATCGCGTTGTCGGTGCCGGCGCGTGGATAGCGGACGGAGCGCGGCGGCGCTTCCGGGTCGACCGGCGACGCGATGTACCAGATCCGGACGGGACTTTCGTCCACGCGAGCTGCCGCGAGCCGCTCCCCGTCCGGCGACCACCAATAGCCGCGCTGCCGATCCATCTCCTCAGCGGCGACGAACTCCGCCAGTCCCCAGGACACGTCGGGATCGGGATCCGACGCCAGCTCACGGTCGTTCGAGCCATCGGCGTCGACGACGCGCAGTGCGCCGCCGGCAACGTACGCGATGTGTCGCCCCGAGGGATCGGGTCGCGGGTCGAACGGATCATCCGCCTTCACCTCGAGCGGACGTGCGCCGCCGGTCACCAGATCGGCGACATGCAGACCACCGTCCATCGCGAACGCTGCGATCGTCAAGGACCGGTCGGCCGCGTAGTCCGTGACGCTGATCAACGACTCGCGTCTGCGCTCTCGTCGGTCGCGCTCTTCAGCGGAAAGATGGTGCTCGCCCGAGCCGGAGGGATCGACGACCATTCGCTCGGCACGCGCCGCGACGTCGAAGACCCAGAGACACCCCACCGGATCATCGCTCGCCCTCGAACGCAGGAACGCCACGCGCGACCCATCATCCGCCACCGCGAACGTCCGCGGTCGTCCCAGCGAGTAGCGTCGAGTCCGCGCCTGCTGCCGCGGGAACGAATCCACAGGGAACTGCTCGTCCGTCATCGGCCGTCTCCCCCTTGGCTGTCACATCGATGGGCGTTTGCGGCATGGTACGGGCAGAACAGCCGGACCAGCCGCGGCGGCGCCGGACGAGAGGGAGGCCGTGAGCACGGAACGCACCGACAGCGAGCTGCTGCTGGCGTCTCGGGATGATCCCGACTCGTTCACCGAGCTGTACCGACGGCACGCGGAGGATCTCTTGCGCTACTTCGCACGACGAACGCTCGATCC
>JAYUAK010000117.1:0-2161 GCA_043741335.1 Actinomycetota bacterium | reverse complement strand
CCGGGGCGCGGGGAGAGCACCACGACGGTCGTTCGCCGTGTCAGACGGCGCCCGACTTCTCGCAGCACCGGTGCGAGGTCCTCCGTCGGCTGGTTCGGCATCCGAGCGAGGGCGGTGAAGAGCACCGACTCCTGGCCGGCCGATGCGGCGGTCGGCACGCGGAGCGGACCACGCCCGCGGCGCAGGTGCGTGTTCGCCACCAGTCCCGCGCGCCAGCCCGCGTGGATCGACTGACGCATCAGATAGCTCGCCATCGCGATCGTGTCTTCGGCGACCGTCGCGTCGGCCTTCTCCCAGAACGGCTCGCCATCGGACAGGTCGAGCGCGAACAGCACCTCGGCTGAACGGGTCGGCTCGTACATCTTCGTTTGCAGGCGTCCGGCGTGCGCGGAGAGGCGCCAGTGCACGTGGTGCATCGGGTCGCCCGGCCGGTAGTCGCGCACCCCCGCGAAGTGTTCGCGGTCCTCGAACAGTCGTGCGGCCGGAACCGGCGTGCCGAACGGCAGCCATCGACGCATCCGCAGCGGCACGCCTCCTCGCGGACTGGGCATAACGAGGAGCGGGCGCTCGGGAGTGATCTCGCGCCGGATCGGCGCCAGGTCGAACGGATCGGAGAGCTCGATGTCGACTGGTTCCAGCCAGAACTCGCCGCGGTGAGCCGGGTGCACCGGGAACCGCAACACCGTCTCGGCGTTGCCGTCCACCTGCGTTCGGCGGCGATGGCCGTGGAACGCCGTCGGTTCGAGCTCGAGCGCCGGATCGAGCCCGTCGGGCAGGCGGGCGGAGACGCGCACGATGGGTAGGGCGCCGCGTTTGGCGTTCGCGATGCGGATGATCAGGAACGTGGGTTCGCCGATGAACGCTCGAGCCGGCTCGAAGGCGGCCTCCACCGTCACGTGACGCCAAGCCGTGGATGCCCACACGGCGGCTCCGCCCGCGATCGCGATGACGGCCGCGGCCCATTCGAGCGCCGCGGTCCGTCCCCACGCGGTCGCCAAGAGCGCGGCGAGCGCCGCGACCCCGAGCGCGACGCGACGGCGTTCCGAGGTGTCCGTGTCAGCGCTCCCGGAACTCCGTGGGCACCGGGACTTCGCGGAGCACCTCGCGCAGGATCTCGTCGGCGGTTCGGTCGCGGATCCGGGCGTCGGTCGTTGGCACCAAGCGGTGGCTGAGCACCGGCTCGGCGAGCAGCTTCACGTCGTCGGGCAGGACGTAGTCGCGACCGTCAAGCAGCGCCCACGCGCGTGCGGCGTCGCCGATCTGCTCGACGGCACGAGGGCTCGCGCCCACCGCGAGCTCCGGATGATCACGCGTGGCGCGCGCGAGCGACACGATGTAGCGCCGAACGGGATGCTCCAGCGCGACGCCGCCGACCAACTCCTGGAGGTCGCGGATCGCGGGGACGCCCACGAGCGGTTCCGTCGGCAGCGTTCGTTGCGCGCGCGTGGTCGTGAGGATGCGTTCTTCCTGAGTCTCGTCGGGATAGCCAAGGCGCACGCGCAGAAGGAACCGATCGAGTTGCGCCTCGGGAAGCGGGAACGTCCCCTCCAACTCCACCGGGTTCTGGGTCGCGAGCACGAAGAACGGCTCCGGTAACGGGTGGCTCACGCCGTCCACGGTCACCTGGCGCTCCTGCATGGCCTCTAGGAGCGCCGCCTGCGTCTTAGGGGTGGCGCGGTTGATCTCGTCCGCCAACACCACCTGTGCGAAGAGCGGACCGGGCCGGAAGGCGAAGTCGTTCGTCCGCATGTCGAGGACCGACGTACCGGTGATGTCGGTAGGCATCAGGTCCGGCGTGAACTGCACCCGCTGAAACGACAGGCCGAGCAGGCCGGCAAGGATCCGGACGAGCGTGGTCTTGCCCACGCCCGGCACGTCATCGATCAACACGTGGGAGCCCGTAACGACGCCGACCATCACCAGCCTGAGCGGGGTCGCCATCCCGAAGAGGCGCTCGTCGATCCGTTCGGCGAGCTCCGTCGCCAGCGCGCGCGCCGCCTGGGGGTCCGTCATGCGCAAGAGGATAGGCCGGTCGGCCCCGCAACCTTTCGGTTCCTTGCCCTGCGGCGCATGAACCAGATGTGGGGTCCCCCGTCCGGTGCGTCTTCGTCGACCACCGTACGGAACCCGAACCGCTCGTAGTACGCCACGTTGTTCACCC
>JAYUAK010000116.1:0-2163 GCA_043741335.1 Actinomycetota bacterium | reverse complement strand
GATCGCCGAGCGCTTCTCGGCGGAAGGGAAACCCGTCGAGGTGTTTGAATCGATCGCCGTCGCGCTCGATGCCGCCCGCGCCGCGGCGGACCAGACCGACCTCATCGTGGTAACGGGCTCTCTCTATACTGTCGCGGACGCGCGCCGCGCGCTCGGGGAGCATCGCTGATATGGCCATCGAATCGACGCTGTTGATCGTCAAGCCGGACGGTGTTCGTCGCGGCCTGATCGGTGAGATCTTGCGCCGCGTGGAGGACAAGGGGCTCACGATCGACTCGATGCGCTTGATGACGATCGATCGTGCGACCGCCGAGCGACACTACGGCGAGCATGTCGACAAGCCGTTCTTCGGCGAGCTGGTCGACTTCATCACGAGCGGTCCGGTCGTGGTCGCAAGGATCTCCGGTGAGCAGGCCATCACTGCCTGGCGGACCTTGATGGGTCCGACGAACCCGATCGAGGCGGCGCCCGGCTCCATCCGCGGAGACTTCGCCACCTTGATCGGCGAGAACGTCGCTCACGGCAGCGACTCGCCCGCTTCGGCAGAACGCGAGCTCGGGCTCTTCTTCCCCGAGGGTTAGCGCGCCGACGTGCCCGGACTCGCCGAGGCGTTCGACCGGATCGGGCTCGCGCTCGAGCATCACCTGCCCGTCTCGCACGCCGCGGGAGCCGCGATCGCCGTCACCGATCGCAACGAAACGCTCGGCGTTGTGGTTCGCGGATTCGCCGATGTCGCGAGCGGCGCGCCCGTGCGTCCCGAGACGCGGTTCATGATCGGATCGATCTCCAAGTCCTTCGCGGCGATCGTCGTGTTGCAGGAAGTGGAGGCCGGCCGCCTGGACCTGCACGTGTCGGTGAACGAGCTCCTTCCGTGGGTCGAGCTGCCCGAACCGTTCGGCCCCATCACGTTGCACCATCTGCTGACGCACACGAGCGGCCTGGTGGCCGGAACCGAGGACGCGCCGACCGGCCTCGGCGCGGCCACCCGGCTCCGCGATATCCCGCCCACGTTCCCTCCGGGAGAGTGCTTCTGGTACTCGAACGACGCCTACAAGCTCGTCGGTCTCGTCCTGGAGCGCGTGACTGGGCAGCCGATCCACGAGCTCTTGAGCGAACGGGTGCTCGAGCCGCTTGGGATGACGGTGTCCGTTGCTGCGATCACTGACCAGACCAGGAGCGACCTGGCTACCGGCTACGAACCGATGTTCACCGATCGTCCACCACAGCTCCGCCACCCGCTCGTCCCCGCGACGTTCACCGTCTCCAACACCGCGGACGGCAGCATCGTCTCGAACGTGATCGACATGGCCGCCCACGCGCGGTTGCTGCTGAACCGGGGGCGTGGCCCGGTTGCTCCGATCCTCTCCGAGGCGATGTTCGACGTGTTCTCGACGCCGTTCGTTGACCAGCCCGACGATCCGGGAACGTCCTACGGCTACGGCCTGGACGTCGGGCTCGACGAACACGGTCTCTGGCTCGGCCACAGCGGCGGCATGGTCGGGTACACGGCGTTCCTCGGGGTCGAACCCGCCAGCGGCCTTGGGGTCGTGATCCTGCAGAACGGCGGAGGTACCAAGACGGGCGTGGTTCGATACGCGTTCGATGCCGTGCGGGCATGCATCTCCGACGCCCCCCTGCCCGAGGTGTGGGCGCCGCCGGCTGCGACGGCGATCCCCTATGCGGCTGAGTTCTCCGGCGACTACCGGGGGTATGGCGGCGCGACGCTAAGCGTCGCGCCGGACGGAGACGGCCTGAGGATCGGCCTCGGTGATGCGTCTGCGCGCTTGGAACGGGATCCGCTCGCAGAGCCGACCGACTTCTTCCTCGTCGTGGATCCGGACCTCGATCGGTTCCCGCTTCGGTTCGGCCGGAACGCCGACGGCCGCGTGGTGGAGGCATTCCATGGGAACACCTGGTTCCGAGGTGACAGGTATGAGGGCCCGGAGCCGGTGGAGCCGCCGACCGAGTGGCTCGCCTGTCCCGGCCTCTATCGCAACGACGACCCGTGGATGCCGACCCTCCGCGTGGTCCTTCGGAAGGGAAAGCTGGCGCTGCAATGGCCCGTCGAGTTGAGCGACGAAGCGGGAGAGGCTGAGCTCGAACCTTTGGAGGACGGTTGGTTCGCGGTGGGGGAGGAGTGGCAGCCACGCCGCATCCGCTTCG
>JAYUAK010000115.1:0-5234 GCA_043741335.1 Actinomycetota bacterium | reverse complement strand
TTCCCACGCTCGTGATCCTGGCGCGCCGGGCCGGCGAACAGGTGTCTGAGCCGGAACGCGCGTTCGTGGAGGCGAAACGCGCGGCGCTCGCTCATGCTAGGGAGGCCGCTCGTGACCGCGACGTCCGTTTCACCTGGATGGAGGGCATCCACGACCTGCCGCTCCAACATCCGGCGGCTCTTGTTCAAAGGATCGAACGATTCGTGGCGTCGGCGGTAGGCTAGATCCATGGGTTGGGTCTTGTTGCTCCTGGTCTTGATCGCCGCAGCGTTCGGTGTCCTGGGCTTGGTCGTGAAGGCGACGATGTTCATCGTGCTCACGATCGTGATGACGGTGTTCGCTCTCGGATTCATCGTTTACCTGATCGTCAAACGCCAGGCGAGAAGGATCTCGAAGGAGCTCGAACGGCGTCTCCAGCCACCCAGGAATCCGCCGACGCAGGACTATCGGTACTGATCGACAACCCGGAAACGGCCTCGGCCGGCTAGCGGCTCCGGCGATACTCCTGCGCCACGTCGCGGAGCTTCGCGTGGGTGGCCAGGTACGCGTCGCCACGCGGCAGGTATCGCTTCTGGATCTTCGCGAGGCACGTGTAGTTCGGATCGCAGACGTTCGCCAACGGACTTTCCGAGACCTGCGTGAGGAACTGGTAGGCGTCCAGCCGTTCGAAGCCGTACTCCTGCACGAGCCACTCCACCATGTCGGTGTGGGCGATCCGGAACGCATCCTCGAGCGGGCGTGCCGAGCCGGTCGAGATCAGATAGTCGTCGTTCTCCAGACGCGGCCACGGGGTCGACCGTCCTTTGATCACGTCGATCGCGATCACGGTGTTCATCGCCGTCTCGACCGCAACGCCGCACGTCTCTCCCTCGCCTTGGCGCGCATGCCCGTCGCCGAGGGAGAACAGGGCGCCCTCGACGTTCACTCCCAGGTAACACGTGGCACCCGCGCGCATCTCGGGCGTGTCCATGTTGCCGCCGTGCGCATCGGGCACGAGCGACAACCGCGTCTCCAGGTTTGCCGGGGCGACGCCCACCGTTCCGTGCATCGGATCGAGAGGGAGATCGATGACCTGGTCGCCGTTACGCGCTCGATAGATGACGGTTCGCTTCGCCCGGTCGATCTCGTAGATCCACACGACCTCCGGCAGCGGCTCCTGGAGCGTGGCGGTCTGATGCGTTCCGGAGAGCGCACCGAACAGCGGCACCAGGCAGGAGGCTCCCCAATCGCGCGAGGGTTCGATCGACACGAAGTGGATCGCGAGCGTATCGCCCGGCTCGGCTCCTTCGACATAGAACGGCCCGGTCTGCGGATTGACGTACGGGAACTCGACGACGCGGCTGATGAAGTCCTCGGGACCGCGAACCCTGCCGCAGAACGCGTCCTCGGTCCAGAGCTCCAGGACGTCGCCCGCCGTCACCTTCATGACCGGCGCGGCACCGCCGAAGGTCCACACGAACCCCGACGGGTCGGGACGGTACGCGATGACATCCATCTACGACCCCGTTGGCATCTACGACCCCGTTGGCATCTAGGATCCCGCTGGCATCTAGGATCCCGCTGGGTGTTCCTTGAGGTGTCGAGCGAGCTCAAGCACACGTTCGCGGTCCGACGGAGTGAGCGGGGCAAGCAGCGCCCGAAGCTCCTCGACCGATGCGAGGAGCTTCCGCAGGCGATCCAGCTCCGGATCCTCGTCGGCGCCACCGACCGACTCCACTTCTGGTGGGTATTCGCTCATGGTGGGTATCGAATCACGTTCGGGGCTCGAGCGGGAGCACCCTGCGGACGGCGAGCCGAGCCAGAGCCCGCCCCGCCGTCAGGAACAGCGCCGTGAACACCAGTCCGATACCCAAGAACACGAGCAGGCGGGCGCCGGTCGGCGATCCCACCCAGAGCGACCTCGCGATCAACCCCGCGGGCACCGCGACCACCCACGTGACCAGGAGTGTCCGCGGGCCGGGCCTCCGATAGACGCCTGTGACGGTGGCGACCAGGAACCAAGCGGCCTCGAGCGGAATCGCGTTCCGCAGGAACAGATCGAGTGCTCCGACCTCGTGGTGCGATCGGATCCCCGCCACGACGAACACGGCCAGCGCGACGGCGTCCGCGACAACAACAAACGGAACCAACCGTTGGACCGGCGCGTCGTTCGAAGTCATGGCTCGATGTTCCCAGACAGGCTCTTTGGCCGGTGCTTGACGCTCGTGGCACGATGGGGGCTCCCATGGCCGGGAGATCTTTCCCCTCCGCGCGACGCGGCGCGGCGCTCTTGTTGTGCGCCGCGATCATCTCGGCATGCGCTCCGGCCAAGCCGCCCGACCTCCCATCCGTTCGGATCACCGTGGGCGACGCCCCGCACGAGGTGCCGCTCGGGACGACGCTCGGCGACGTCATCACACGGTTGGCCCTGAGGCCACATGCCGGACGACTCCTCTCCGTATCGGGCGCGATCCTGGACGCAGGGCTCGAGCCGGGAACCATCTTGCTCAACGACAACCCTGCGGCGAGCGGCACCCTGCTCGCGACCGGCGACGCCATCCTGGTCACGGATGGTTCCGACCGGACCGAGGGCACACGCCGGACCGTCGAGCGCCTCCCCGGTCGACATCTGGGGAACCCGGAGCGCACGCTTCGCCGCTACCGGATACGCAGGATCACCGTCACCGGCAGGATCTCGGGCGAGATCGTGTCGCAACGCGAGACGCCGTTTGGGGGCGGCGTCGCACACGCCAGGGTCGCGCTCACGTTCGATGACGGACCTTGGCCCGTGCAGACCGGGCAGGTGGTGCGCATCCTCGAACGTCTCCACGTGCCGGCGACGTTCTTCATGGTCGGCTATCTGGTCGACCGATACCCGGGGATCGTGAGGATGGTCGCGAACGCGGGCATGCGGATCGGCGACCACTCGTGGGACCACCCGGTCGACCCGCCGCTCGCCGATCTCACTTCCCACAGGGTGGCCGACGAGATCGGGAAGACCGCCGACGCGCTCGCGTCGCTCGGAATCGACCCGACGCTGTTCCGCCCTCCGGGCGGCAGCTACGACGCCGCGGTGCTCCACGAGGTGGAACAGCAGAACATGCGACTCGTGACGTGGAGCGTCGATCCTCGCGACTGGAGCTCGAAGACATCGACGAGCGAGATCGTCCAACGGGTGCTCGGCGCCGTACGGTCCGGATCGATCGTTCTCATGCACGACGGCGGAGGCGATCAGGGCGCGACGATACGCGCGCTTCCGAAGATCATCCGCGGCATCAGGAAGATGGGCCTTCACCTCGTCGCGATCCCCAACCGAGCCTGAGGGCTTTCCGGTCGTAGCATCGGAGGCGTGGACTACGTGACGGTGCTCTTCGACGACGACTGCGGCTTCTGTCGCTGGTCGGCCTCGAGGCTCGCCCTCTGGGATCGGCATCGCCACCTGGGGTTCGTCCCGATCCGAAGCGTTGACGGCGATGCCTACCTGGAGGGCATGGACCTCGCGCGACGCGGCCGCTCGTGGCACGTGGTCACACGCGATGGCGTAATCGTTTCCGCCGGGGCGGCCGTCCCACCTCTGCTGCGTGAACTGCCTGCCGGAGCGCCGTTGGCACGTCTCTCTGAAACGTTCCCTCGCTCGACCGACCGCGCGTATCGAGCGCTCGCTCGCAGGCGTGAGGTCTTCGGACGGATCCTGCACGTCGATACCTGCGACACCCCGACGCAACGATGAACGCCCAGGCGCGCGCAGTCGTGGCGGATCTGCATGAGCTGGCCGACCCGGCGCGCCGACCGGGCATGGCGAGGGTCGGCATCAACATCGACCGAGCGCTGGGCGTCTCGGTCCCGCACCTCCGACGGCTAGCCCGACGTCATCGACCGAACCACCCGCTCGCGCCGGACCTGTGGCAAACGAGCGTCCATGAGGCGCGCATCCTGGCCTGCATGGTGGACGACGCGGCACAGGTCACTCCGGAACAGATGGAGACGTGGGTCGTGGATTTCGATTCGTGGGACCTGTGCGATCAGGTGTGCGGCAACCTGTTTGAAGCGGCGCCGTTGGGCATGAAGACCGCGCGCTCATGGACGCGTCGGCCCGAGGAGTTCGTGAAGCGCGCCGGGTTCGCGCTCATGGCCGCGCACGTCGTGCACGACCGGACATCGCCCGACGGCGTGCATACGGCGTGGTTCCCGGCCATTCGGCGCGGCGCGGACGACGAACGGAACTACGTGAAGACGGCGGTGAGCTGGGCGCTCCGCAGCATCGGCAAACGGAACCTGGCGCTCAACGTCGCGGCCATCGAGGAAGCGGAAGCGCTCCTGGTCTCGAAGACCAGGAGCGCCCGGTGGATCGGTCGCGACGCGCTCCGCGAGCTCACGCTCGCGGAGCACCAACGCCGCCTCCGCTCGAAGACTTAGCTCTGCTCGATCAACTCCGCCGCCCTGTCGGGAACGATGACCGCGTGCTCCGGTTCGCGGCCTTCGACGTTCAGCTTCGGCAACCACTCCAGCCAC
Organism: Actinomycetota bacterium; assembly: GCA_043741335.1. GTDB lineage: Bacteria > Actinomycetota > UBA4738 > UBA4738 > HRBIN12 > JBBQVZ01. Next base: position 743 of record JAYUAK010000115.1, on the reverse strand, counting down.
CTGGGCAGGTACCAGTTCCAGTCACCGAGGAGCCGCATCCCCGAGGGCACGAGCAGCGTTCGGACGATCGTCGCGTCCATGAACACGGCGACCGCAAGTCCGAAGCCCATCTGCTGCAGCGGTCCGAGACGACCCGACGCGAAACCGGTGAAGACGCACACCATGATGATAGCCGCCCCGGTGATGATCCCCGCCGTCGTCCGCAACCCGTAGGCGACCGCCTCGGTGTTGTCGTGGGTCTTGTCGTACTCCTCGCGGATCCGCGAGAGCAGGAACACGTGGTAGTCCATCGACAGCCCGAAGAGGATCGAGAACAGGAACAGCGGCAGCCACGCCTCGATCGCATCGCTCTGATGGAAATCGAACCCGATCGCGTTGAAGAAGCCGATGCCGACGCCCTTCTGGAAGACGAGCGTCACGGCGCCGTACGCAGCTCCGACGGACAGCAGGTTCATAAGGATCGCCTTGATCGGCAGGATCAACGAGCGGAACACGACCATCAGCAGCAGGAACGACAACCCCAGCACGAAGGCGAGGACGATCCACTGATACGAATCGGTCACCGAGAGGAAGTCCGTGAAGATCGCGGAGTTGCCACCGACGAACACCTGGACCCCGGACACTCCGTTGAACGCTGCAGGGATGACGCTCGAACGCAGGTCCTTGATCGCCGCGATCGCGGCCGCGTTCTGTGTCTCGCCCTTGAAGAACGCGGACACCTGCACCGCCGAGCCGTCCTGCGA
>JAYUAK010000114.1:0-2166 GCA_043741335.1 Actinomycetota bacterium | reverse complement strand
ACGCGCCGCTTCTGCATGCCATCGATCTCACGAAGCCGACGATCAACCAGGGTCTGTGGCACGGTGACGCCGGAGATCGGATCTCCGCGATCGCCGCCCAGCCCAAACGAGACGGTGAGCTGATCGCGATGACGGTCGGCGCCGCGTGCGAGGACTCGAGGGCGATGGTGTTCCAGCGCGGCGAGCTGGCCCGGCCGCTGGCGGATGCACCTTCCCGGATCGTGGGCTGGCTCGACGGACACACGCTGCTCGTGGCGACCGGTGGATGCGGAGCTCCGTCGAGCCTGTCCGCGATCGACACGCCCCAAGACGCATCGACCCCGCTCGTGACGGGCGTCGACATCGCCGCGGCCCGCACGCCGCTCCTCGGGTTCGTGCCTCTCCTCCCGGCGGGGATCCAGGAGGCGGTCGGCGCCGGCGTCGGGTGATGATGGGTTGGGTGGCCGGTCGGCCGCCTTCAGGGGGTCACGCGGAAATGGATCGATCCCCACCCCGCCATTCCCTGTCGGTTCTCGGTCACCTGCATGACCTGCACCCGATAGATCCCGGGAGTCACATCCGGAACGCGCCAGGCGATCTCGAAGGAGCACGCGTCGCGTCCCCCTTCCCCCAGGAACCGCAACCCGACGGGTAGATCCGGATAGGGAGGCGGCTCCGTCCAGGGCAGCTCCTCCCAGTTCGTCATCAGCTGCTGAGGTCCCCACCAGATGTCGATCAGCTCCGAGCCAACGCGATACGCGCCCGTCTCCACCTGATAGGGCATCGTCCCGCTCGCGTGGATCACGGAACCGGGCGAGCCCGAGTGCGCACTGAACATCGTCAGGGGTGGCCACTCGGAAGGCTCCGGACAGGCCGGGGGGAACTGGAGGCGGTTCAACTCGCGTTGCGCGCGCTCGACCGCATGATCCGTGGGGAACCGAGTGCCGAAGTAAACGCGGGTCAGGGCGTACGGTCCGCTGATCTCGTACACGCTGATCGGTCGCACCGGCTCCTCCGCCTCGGGGCCTCGGACGTCTGCCGTCGACAGGTCCGGCGTCGCCCAGCTCCCCTTGGGCCAGGGCCCTTGCCCCTTGAAGTACCAGGGCGTCGTCATCACCGAGATCACGATGCCGTTCGGCCGGAGTTGGTCGATCGTTCGCCAGGGGAACCCGGTACGGAGCGGGGGGTCGCGTCGGTCGAAGGGAACGGTCGAGGCCCAGGCGACGGACGGCGCGCCCTCGGGGACGTGGCCGAAGTCGATCACGTGCCAGCCGGTGATCGGCAAGAAGAACGGCTGCAGATACACCGAGGCCGGTTCGGGAGCCGGGCTCGTCGTTGCCGGTGGTGGCCGGCTCGGCTGACTCACGGATCCGGACGACTCGTGCTCGCGGTCCAGCGTCGACGTACACGCGGCCAAGACCGCCGCGAAGGCGAGCGCGACCCCGGGCGCCACACGCCGGCCCGGGATCACGGTTCCCAACCAACGAGGAACCGCGAGGTCCCTGCCGTATCGAGCGGGAATCGTCGGAGCGAGGTGGGGTCGAGAGCGTCCAGCATGACGAGCGACGTCTGCGGCCCTTCGTCTACGGCCTCCCAAGCGGCGATCGCCAACCAACGGCCGCTCGGCGACCAGACCATGTCGAGGAGGACGAACGGGTCTGAGCCCTTGCCGGATACGAGGACGTCCTCTTCGCCGGTGGCAGGATCAAGGAGGTACGCCTCCGTGATGCGGTACGGCGGCTCGCCGCGTGTGTACGCGAGCACATCGCTCGTCGGCGACCACTCCATCGGCTCGGGGTACTCTCCGCTTGGTCGACCGAAGGCGACGAACCGTCCATCGGGTGTGAACACGACGGGCACGTAGGCGAACTCCGAGTCCTGCAGGTTCGCGAGCGTGGCGAGGTACGAACCCGACGGCGACCACGTCGGATCCACGAGCTGGAAGGACGTTCCCATCCCTGCCTCGCCGATCGCGTGATTGATCGCCGTGTCGCCCACTTGGGGCGTGATGTCGATGGTTGTTCCCGTCGAGACGTTCACGATCGTGAGTGGATTGGCGGGCGGACCGGCGACGACCATCTGCTTGCCGTTCGGTGCCCAATCGAAGCTGTAGACGCGTGGCAACTCGGCGAAGCACGTCTGCTCCAACGAGGTAACCGTCAGCACGCAGAGCGTGCTCCCTCCAGC
>JAYUAK010000113.1:0-2170 GCA_043741335.1 Actinomycetota bacterium | reverse complement strand
GATACACGTCCCCGCCGGTCCGGTAGAGAGCATCGACCACGCGATGGATCGCCGGTTCGTTGCCGGGGATCAACGACGAGGACAAGACGACGGTGTCGTCCGGACCGAGCTTCACCCATTTGTGCTCGCGCGCGGCCATAAGGGAGAGCGCGGAGTATGGCTCGCCCTGACTGCCCGTGCAGATCACGACCACGTGACTGGGATCGAGCCGGTCGACCTCCTCGATGGTCACGATGTCCTCGTCGGGGACCTGAAGGAGACCGAGGCGCCGTGCCGCGTCGACGCTCTTCAACATCGAACGTCCGAGGAACGCCACCACCCGCTCGTTCGCACGGGCGGCATTCACCACCTGTTGGATCCGATGGATGTGGCTGGAGAAACAGGCGACCACCACGATATGGGGCGCCTTCTCGATGATCCGATGAAGAACCGGTCCGACGCTCCGCTCGCTGGAAGTGTATCCGGCCTCCTCGGCGTTGGTCGAGTCCGACATGAGCAGGTGGACCCCTCGGCCGCTCGCCTCTTCGGCCAGTCCGTGCAGGTCCGTCGGCCGGCCGTCGAGGGGCGTCTGGTCGATCTTGAAGTCCCCCGTGTGCAGGATCGTGCCGAACGGGGTGTCGACGGCGACCGCCATGCCGTCGGGGATCGAGTGCGTGACCCGAAGGAACCGCATGGAGAATGGGCCGACGGTGATCCCCTCCCCCGGGGTCACCACGTGGAGCTCGCAGCGATCCGCCACACCGTGCTCCTCGAGCTTGCCCTCGAGCAACGCGAGGGTGAACGCGGTGCCGTAAACCGGCACGCCGGACAGCTCACGAAGGAGGAACGGCAGCGCGCCGATGTGATCCTCGTGACCGTGGGTGAGCACGACCGCCTCGATCCGATCGGCTCGCTGGCGCACGTAGTCGAAGTCCGGCAGCACCAGGTCGATCCCGAACATATCCGCGGACGGAAACGACAGCCCGACGTCCACGATGAGGATGCGATCGCCGAGCTCGATACAGGCCATGTTGCGCCCGACCTCGCCGACCCCCCCGAGGAAGACGACGCGAACGTCCATGTCAGAGGAGACCGGCGTCCTCCAATGCCTTGCGAACGCGGCCTCGCTCTTCGGGCGTCGCAGGAACGAGCGGAAGGCGCGGCACCCCGGCGGGGAGTCCGAGCATCTCGAGGGCCGCTTTCACCGGGATCGGGTTGCTGGTGATGAACAAGGCGTTGAACAACGGCGAGAGCGACTCGTGGATCTTCCGCGCGGCGGGGACGTCGCCGGTTTCGATCAGCTCGATCATCTGGCGGATCTGCGGCCCGACCAGGTGGCTCGCGACCGAGACGATCCCCACGGCGCCCAAGCACACGTAGCCGAACGTCGCCCAATCGTCGCCGCTGTACACCTCGAAGTCCGGCGGCGCCTCGGCCAAGAGGCGCGACACGCCTTGGAAGTCTCCCGTGGAGTCCTTCACCGCCACGATGTTGGGTCGCTGAGCGAGCTGCAAGAGCGTGTCGTGCTCGATCCGCGTGGCCGTCCGGCCGGGGATGTTGTAGACGATGATCGGGAGCTCGGTCGCGTCTGCGATCCGTTCGAAGTGCGCGATGAGACCTCGCTGGGGAGGCTTGTTGTAATACGGCGTCACCACGAGGATCCCGTCGGCGCCCGCATCCTCGGCGGCCTGGGTGAGCTCGAGCGTCTCCGCGGTGGAGTAGGTCCCGGTGCCGCAGATCAGCTTCCCGCGCCCGCGCGTCACCTCGCTCACCGCGCGGAAGAGCTCCGCCTTCTCCTTGTAGGTGAGGGTTGGTGACTCTCCGGTCGAGCCCGCGACCACGATCGCGTCTGATCCGGTGTCAAGGAGGTGCGACGCCAAACGTTGCGCACCCTCCACGTCCAACGCGTGGTCTTCGTCGCGGAACGGAGTCACCATCGCCGTGACAAGCGAACCGAACCTGCCGGTCATGTGTCCTCCTTCGCCACCGGGGCGGTGGACCCAGGCGGCAACTATGCTAGCGCCCGATGCCGCGCATCTACACCAAGACCGGCGACGACGGCACCACTGGGCTGCTGTACGGGGGTCGGATCTCCAAGGCGGACCTCGCGACCGAGGCGTATGGGACCACCGACGAGGCGGTCGCCGCCCTGGGGCTCGCCCGTTCGCTCTGCGAGGACCCTGACCTGCAG
>JAYUAK010000112.1:0-2180 GCA_043741335.1 Actinomycetota bacterium | reverse complement strand
CCGCCGGGCGCTACCCACGGAGTCGCGGATCGCGCAAGCGAGCCATCACGATCGCGCGCCAGACTCATGAATCACTCGGCCGAACCGAGTGACCCAGCCTCCCTGGAGGGGGTCATCGTCGAGCTGGCGGATCAGATGGGCTGAGGGCTCCGGCCGACCGCCAACGACAGCGTAAGCACCCAGGGCTGCGCCAGTGTTCGCAAATGTCACCCGAATCGGGGCCATCTAGACTCGTGACCGTGACCTGGCTCCGCCGACGGGGATCACGCTCCGCCACAGGAGAGAAGAGCGCTCAGGAAGCGTTCGCGTTGATGATGCGCGAGCAGATCGCCCCAGCGTTGCGCGCCCTTGGACTCAAGGGATCGGGCCAGTCGTACGCGATACCGCACGAGTCGTACTGGGCGCTGATCGGCTTCCAGAAGTCGGTTTCCAGCACCGCGGCGACTGTGAAGTTCACTTTGAATCTGACTGTCGTGTCGCGCGAGGCGTGGTCGAGGGCGTTCGAGGCTCATCCATGGATCGGCGCCAAACCGAGTCCGAATGTGCAGGCCCGAACGGCCGATGGTGAGTGGCACGCCCGGATCGGACAGCTTCTGCCGTCTCGGAGCGACCACTGGTGGCCGATCGAGCACGACCGGCCGACTGAGCCGGTCGCTCGCGAGGTCATTGAGGCGATTCGCGATCATGGACTGCCAGCCATGCACCAGCGGATGACCTAGGCGTCGCCACGATCGGAGCTGAGCGCCGCGGCATGCCCCAGCGTGCGGGAATGACGCTTGAACACCGGTCGAGTGGCGATGCGGTATGAACACGGTATGAGAGTGCAACGGATCTGCTTCCTCGGCACGCGCACCGCGAACTTCGACGCGACGGCAGCCTTCTTTCGGGATGTGCTCGGGCTGGACAACGCCCACGCCGAGCCGGGGTGGTCGATCTTCCAGCTGGCGTCAGGGAAGGCCGACTACGTCGAGGTGTACGGTCCGGAGAAACAAGACGCAAGTCTCTTCCCGGCCGAGATCACGGAGGGGGTTCTCGTGGCCTTCGCCGTGGACGACATCGTCGGCGCTCGCGAGGAACTCGCGGCCGCCGACGTCGAACTGATCGGTGACCTCGTGTGGGCCGCCGACCTGCTCGACAACCCGGACCTGGAAGGCTACGGCTGGTTCTTCTTCCGAGGCCCGGACGGCAATATCTACGTGTTGCAGCAGGACAGTCGCCCCGTCGAGGCCGCATAGCCCTCCCGTGGAGGCGGCCACGGTTGCCTGCGCCAGTTCGGGAATGTCACTTGAGCTGCGAAAGCATCCGGCGCCAGCCGCCGTCGGGCGTAGCCTCAAGAGCTATCGACCCTGATACGACTTCGTTCCTTGACGCCTTCTGGCCCGCGCTCGCGGCCGGGTTGATCGCTGGTCTGGCCGTCCTCTCCGCCGGTTACGTGCTCATCGAGAGGCGGCTTCGACTTCACGAGCGGGCAGAGAGCGAGCGCATTACTCGGAAGACCGTGCTGCAGATCGTGCTTGCGGAGCTTCTCCACAATGCTGGCCATCGCACCCTCTTTGTTGAAAGGCTTCCCGAGATGCAGGTTCCGTCGCCTGGCTTTGAGCTTGGCGGCTGGGGATTGGTGTCGCAGACGCGCGCTTTGCTAACGATCCCGGAAGCGACAACTGAAAAGCTCGTGCACGCCTACAACCGAATGCGCGGCGCGAACGAGGAGCGCGAACAACTTCTCGATCTCGTGAACGGCGCATCCGCCTTGACGATCCATCTAGCGGCCGCAGCCGCCGAGCTTCCTGACGGGAAATATCCCCCGGGCATCCAGAAGGTCATCTCGGACTTCGAAACCCACACGAACTACGTCCGAGACGGTCTCTTGCGACGGGTCGAGGATTTGAAACCCTTCCTGGACGAGGCGATCGACGCTCTTGAGAGCGAGCTTGACGTGGCGCTCTCAGTCAAGGCTGCGAGCCGGGTGTTCCGGCACACCACGCCGCCCTTTTCGGCTGTAGCCGCCAGGGCGTTCAGTGACCGAGGCCGCTTACCTTCCTGTGTTCGGGAATGTCCCTTGACGAGGCGGTCTAGCCGGTTTGTGCGTGCCGGGTTAGCTCCGAGTGGCGGTGAGGCGGCGCGGTCGATGATCTGGCGGTAGGTGATCGGTTCGTGTGCGAGCCCGAGCCCGAGGAGAG
>JAYUAK010000111.1:0-12184 GCA_043741335.1 Actinomycetota bacterium | reverse complement strand
GACGGCGTTCCGCTCGAGCACGCTCGCGAGCAGGCGCTCGGTCGCGTCCAGCAACGTCGATGCGTCGTCGCGATCGACGACGATGGCCCCGCGGGCGGCACGAATCCTCATCCTTCGTTCCTCCCCGGAGCGGACGCCCCGGAGCGACAAGGCTACATGCCGGCGGCTCGCGCGAGCGCCTGGATCTCCTGCGGCGAGAGCTCGCGGATCCCACCCGGCGCAAGGTCCCCGAGCTTCACGGGACCGACGCGTAGGCGAACGAGGCGCGTGACCGGAAGCCCCACCTCCGCCAGGAGCCGACGGACCTCGCGCTTGCGGCCTTCGGTCATGGTGAGTCGGACGGCACCCCTGGCTCCGCTGGAGCCAACGATCCGTGCGGAGGCGGGCTTCGCCAGGCCGTCGTCGAGCTCGACGCCGCGACGGATGCGGGCGATCTGCCGGTCGGTGGGGACCCCCTCAACCTCAGCCAGGTACTCCTTCTCGATCCCGTATTTGGGGTGCAGGAGCCGGTTCCCGAGCTCGCCGTCGTTCGTCAGTAGGAGCAGCCCCTCGCTGTCGCGATCCAGACGTCCGACCGGGAAGACCCGAGGCCCTTCCTTGGGCAGGAATGCTCGGATGTCCGGGCGGCCTTGCGGATCCTTCATGGTGGTGACGACACCTGGTGGCTTGTGGAGGGCGTAGTACCTCACGTTGGGGTCGAGGTTCACGCTCACCCCGTCCACGGTTACTGAGTCTGCGTCGGGATCCAGACGGTCCCCCAGTGTCGAGACGGTCCCATTGACGGTGACGCGTCCCTGGACGATCAGTTCCTCGCACGCTCGCCGCGAACCGAACCCGGCCCGGGCCAACGCGCGCTGGACGCGCTCTTCAGGCACCGGATCAGGCGGGCTCGGGGGCGTCGCCCGATGGTTCTGGCTCCACCTCGTCGGTCAGGTCGACCGCCACGACGTCGTCGCCTCCCGACCAGGGGTCCGCGGACACGTCGTCGGCGTCGACGCCCAAGAGGGGTGCGAGCGAGGGCAGCGAAGCGAGCGACGGTAGGCCGAGCCGCTCCAGGAAGCCCGGCGTCGTCCCGTAAAGGACCGGCCGCCCGGGGGTCTCCTCGCGGCCGGCCTCCTCGATCAACCCACGGTCCGTGAGAGCGCGAAGAACGCCGTCGGAGTTCACGCCGCGGATCGCGTTGATCTGATGGCGCGTCACCGGCTGCTTGTACGCCACGATCGAAAGCGTCTCCAGCGCCGCCTTGGTTAGACGCGCCTGACGGGAGGACAGCACGAACTGCTCCACGACCGGCGCGGTATCCGGGTGCGTGTACAACCGCCAGCCGCCGGCGACGTTGCGAAGCACGAGACCGGAACCTCGGTCCTCCAACTCGCTCGCGAGCCGGTCGCACATCAACTCGACCGTCCGACGGTCGACATCGAGCGCTTGGGCGAGGATCGAGGACGTGATCGGCTCGTCGGATACGAAGAACAGGGCCTCGAGCACCCGCGTTTGGGTTTCAGGCATTCCACTCCACCTCGATCTCTCCGAACGTCGGGCCTTGTTGAAGCTCGACCTTCCCTTCACGGTACAGCTCGAGGATGGCCAGGAACCGCACCACGATATGGATCCGATCGGCACAGTCCGCCACCAGGTCGCGGAACGAGGCGGGACCGCCGAACCCTTGCATCCGTTCCTGCACCGCCGTCATCGCGTCCTCGACCGAATACCGGATCGGGGTGACGTGGGAGAGGTCGAGCGTGGGAGCCGGCCGCAGCAGCTGCGCGGCAAGGCGGGCGAGATCATCTGCGACGAGCGAGGCCATGGGATCGGGGTAGAGATGGGAGAACTCCGGACCCGGCCCCACGTCCCGGGCGAAGAAACCGGCCTCGTCCTCCAATCGGCGCGCGAGCTCCACCGCAACCTTGCGGAACGCCGCGAGCTCGCGACTTCTCGCATACGCGAGGTCGGGCGACGCCCCGAGCAGATCTTCCTCGTCCGGCTCGGTGTGTCGCGGCATGAGGCGACCGACCTTCAGCTCGAGCAGCATCGCGCAGATCGCCAAGAACCAGGTCGCTTCCTCCAGGTTCCACGCTTCTGCGTCCTTGGCGTAGGCCAGGTAACGATCGGTGACGGTCGCGACAGCGATGTCGCACACGTCCACCTTGTGCTCCAGGATCAGTTCGGCCAAGAGGCGGAACGGACCCGTGAAGACGGGTAGGTCGACGGCGAAGTTGCCGGTGGGCGCGGTGGTATCACTCATGCGAAATGCATCGCGGCGCGGACGGCCGCTATCGTCTTCTCCACGACCGGGCGCGCTCTCTTGGCCCCCGCGTCGAGCACCGCAGCCGCCAGACCCGGTTGGCCGGCCAACTCCAACCGGCGTTCGCGGAACGGCTGAAGTTGCTCGATGATCCGGTCGGCCAGGTTCGTCTTACAGTCGACGCAGCCGAGCTCGCCCGTGCGGCAGTGTGCGTCGGTCCAATCAAGGATGTCCGGAGAGAACTTGCGGTGCAACGCGAATACCGGGCAGATCTCGGGCCGCCCCGGGTCGCCCTTGCGGAGTTTCTCCGGATCCGTGAGGAACGATCGCGTCTTGGCGCGGATCGTTTCGGCATCGTCGGCAAGGTCGATCGTGTTGTCTAAGGACTTCGACATCTTCCGTCCGTCGGACCCGGGGATCATCGGGTAGTCCGACAGCAACGCCCGCGGTTCGATCAAAACGTCGCCGTACAGCCGGTTGAACCGGCGCACGATCTCGCGCGAGATTTCCAGGTGAGATACCTGATCTTCTCCCACCGGCACCAGAGCCCCTTGCACGATCGCGATGTCCACGGTCTGCAGGACCGGATAACCGAGGAGACCGAAGTTCGCGATGTCGCGCTCGGCCATGTCGCGCAGGCGCTCCTTGAACGTGGGGACGCGCTCGAGCCAGCCAAGCGGCGTGATCATCCCCAACAACAGGGCCATCTCCGCGACTTCGGGCAAGGCGGATTGGCGGTACACGACCGAGCGTTCGGGGTCGATCCCCGACGCAAGCAGGTCCAGGACCAATCCTTCGACCGCAGCGGGGAGCGTCTCGGTCCGGTCGTAGTGGGTCGTGAGCATGTGCCAGTCCGCGACGAAGTAGAAGCACTCGTAGCCCTCTGTCTGAAGACGAACGGCGTTCCCGACGTTTCCCGCCCAGTGCCCGACATGCAGCGGCCCGGTCGGTCGGAACCCCGTCAGCACGCGCGCGCTGCGGTCGGGGGCGGAGGTTGCTGCGTCGATGGCCGATGATAGCGCGGCCCCTGCGCCCAACCGGGAAGCTAGGGGGGGCAGGGGAGGCCGGCGAGCAGCGAGCACAGCGAGTCCGTGAGCGAGTTCACGATGGAGATCAGCGGGCCCGCGAACAAGAAGAGCGCGACCAGCACGATCAACGCGAGGTACTGATCGGCGTTGCGGTAGACCTCGGCGGCCCGAGGGGGCAGAGCCAACGCGACGATGCGCGCGCCGTCGAGTCCCGGGATCGGCATCAGATGGAACACGAGCAGCGAGACATTCGTGAGGAGGAAGGCGAGAAGGACGAGGCCCGCATCCCCGCCGATGCCGGAGCGCAATGTCAGTCCGGCAACCGCGGCAAGCGCGAGGTTCGCGACCGGGCCTGCGAGCGCGGTAACGACGGTATCTCGACTTCGGTTCTTGAAATGGCTGGGGTCGATCGGAGCGGGCTTCGCGTAGGCAACCGGGGGTGGCAGGAATCCCGCGCTCGCGGCCCACAGCAGCAGGATCATCCCCGGCAACAGGCCGCTCCCGAAGGGATCGAACCAGGACTTCGGGTGCAGCCTCACCCGACCCCACAGACGTGGCGTCGGGTCCCCCAGTCGAGTTGCCATGAAGGCCCGGGTGTACTCCCGCGCGCTCATCCCGACCACGAGCGAGCCTGCAAGGTAGACGGCGAAGCGGACGGCGGTCATCGAGCGGCCCCGTTGGGTTCATCGATGTTCGAACTGCCGGCGGAGCCGTCGATCCAGCGGTCGACGAGCGGTGGAGGCGTCACGTCGCGATCGACGACCGAGAGAGCCGCGAGCACCCGCTGGACCGCTACCCGGGCATCGTCTTCAGACCGCGCATGCACCTCGCCGATAGCGTGTCCCGCCACCAGCCGGTCGCCGATCTTGCTGCGCACCACGATCCCGACCGCCGGATCGATGACATCACCCTTGCGTGTTCTTCCTGCCCCCAAGGCGCCACTTGCCGATCCGATCTCCTGCGCATCCATGGCGGCGAGCGTACCTGCTTGCTCCTGCAGGATCGGCAGAACCACCGGGGCTCTCGGCAAGATCGCGACCGGATCGTCGACCACGCGAGGATCCCCTCCTTGCGCCTCGATCATCCGACGGAATCGTTCCAGGGCCCGGCCGTCGTCGAGCGCCCGCTCCGCCCGGGCGACCGCATCGGGATGCGTGACGTGTTCAGTGATCTCGAGCGCCCGTGCGGCGAAGAGGACGGCAAGGTCCCGCAGCCGTCCACGCAGGCCTCCTCGCAGAAGCTCCACGGCCTCCACGATGTCGAGAGCGTTCCCAATCGCGTCACCGAGCGGCTGCGACATGTCCGTGACCGCTGCGCATGCGCGCCTGCCCCACCCGCGCGCCAAACGCAGGCACGTCTCGGCCAGGTCGCCGGCGGCCCCGGGGGTCTTCATGAACGCTCCCGACCCCGACTTCACATCCAGCAGGATCAGATCGGTCTTCACGGCGAGCTTCTTCGACATCACGCTCGCGGCGATCAGGGGGATGGAGGGAACCGTGGCGGTCGCGTCTCGCAAGGCGTACAGGGCGCCGTCGGCCGGAACCAGGGTGGGAGATTGAGCGGCGACCGCACAGCCGACGTCGGCCACCTGGCGCGCGATCTCATCCGGCGACAGATCCGTCCGCAGACCGGGGATGGACTCCAGTTTGTCGAGCGTGCCACCCGTGTGACCGAGGCCCCGTCCGGAGAGCTTCGCGACCGCCAGACCGAGAGCCGCGGCAAGAGGAGCGAACACCAACGTGACCCCATCGGCCACGCCGCCGGTCGAGTGCTTGTCGATCGTCGGTTGACCGAGATCGACGAACTCCATCGTTTCGCCCGACTCGATCATCGTTCGGGTGAGGGCCAGCGTTTCCTCGTCGTCCATGCCCCGCAGCACGCATGCCATGAGGAACGCCGCGGCGAGGGCGTCGGTCACCTCGCCGCGGGTATAACCCTCGACGAAGGCTTGGATGTCGGCGGGAGCCAGGGCCTCGCCGTCGCGTTTGCGAGCCACGATCGCCCGCGGATCCTGAAGGGTCACCGGGAGTGTTCCCCGGCTCTCGAGAACCGGTCTTGATGGACCTCACGTGCACCTGAAGGCCGAGCTTTCCACCGCTGGGAGGTCATCCTCCACCTGAAGCTGAGCCACGCCAAACCCTCGAGCTCGATCATGATGCGAATCCGATGCGGTCGGCGAAGGACGTACCGACTCGCTCCTTGACCTCGACTCCGAGGAGAGCGGCGATCGTGTGTCCAAGATCCCCGAAGGACTCCCGGGTTCCGATCTCGTGAGGTCCGTTCGGCAGGCCTGCAGCCAGCAGTGGGGTTCGTTCTCGCGTGTGGTCGGTCGACGGTGTGGTCGGGTCGCAACCGTGATCGCCCGTGAGGAACAGCACGCCACCCGCAAGGGCGTCGACGATCTCCGGGAGCCGCGCGTCGAACGCCTCGATCGCCGTCGCATAGCCGGCCGCGTCGTTGCGGTGTCCGTATTTCGAGTCGAAGTCCACGAGGTTGGCGAAGACGAACGACGGTGCGGGGCGGCGCAGATAGTCGAGCGTCAGCTCCACTCCATGGTCGTTCGAATCCGAGTAGCGGCCCTCGGTGATGCCTTGACCCGAGAAGATGTCCCGGATCTTTCCGACGGCATGAACGGGGATCCCTGCATCAACGAGGGCATCGAGGATCGTCGGACTGGGGGGCGGTAAGGAGAAGTCGCGGCGCTCAGGCGTCCTCACGAAGGCGCCGGCTTGCCCGTCGAACGGCCGTGCGATCACTCGCCCGACCGCGTGGTCTCCCTGCAACAGACGCCGGGCGACCCGGCACCACTCGTACAGCGTCGGGAGCGGCACGACGTCGCGGTGACAGGCGATCTGAAAGACCGAGTCTCCGCTGGTGTACACGATCGGCCGGCCGGTTCTCGTGTGCTCCTCCCCCAGCTCCGCGATGATCTCCGTGCCCGACGCCGGCACGTTGCCGAGGATCGTTCGGCCGATCGCCGCCTCGAAGGGATCGACGATGAGGGCAGGGAACCCATTGGGATACAGCGGGAATGGATGCTCGAGCCGGACGCCCATCATCTCCCAATGGCCAGTCGTCGTGTCCTTTCCGGCAGAGCGCTCGGTGGCGCGACCATGAGCGCTGCCGGCCACTGCACGCGCTTGCACGCCCTCGATATTCGTCAAGCAGCCCAGGCCGAGCGCCTCGAGATTGGGCACGCGGAATCCGCCGGCGACCCGAGAGGTGTTCCCCAACGTGTCGGCACTCTCGTCACCGTAGGCCAGAGCGTCCGGCGCGTCGCCCACACCCCACGAGTCGCACACGATGAGCGCCACGCGTGGCACCAAACGTTCACTCACCCCGTGAGACCTCGCTGCTTGCAGTCGATGCACAAGACCGCCCACGGGAGCGCCTCCAGGCGCTCGGGTGTGATCGCGTTTCCGCAACGCTCGCAGGTGCCGTAGCCGCCCGCCTCCATCTTCGCGAGCGCCCGCTCGGCGTCACGCAGGTTGGATCGGAGCGCCCTGACGAGCGCGATGAGCCGCGATCGCTCCTCCGTGCTGTGCGAGCGATCCGAGAAACCCGCGTCGTCGACGAACGCCACTTCGTCGGCGTCGGGATCGGCGCCCTGGTCCGCGATCTCGCGACGGAGGTGATCGCGGTGCTCCAGCAGCTCCCGTCGCACGCGTTCGATGAACGCTTCGTCGGCCATGTCGCTCATCTCCCCTCGGTCGCCCCGCGCCGCGCGCGTGGGTGCGACGTGTAGTACACCTCACGGAGGTGGTCCTTCGTCACTAAGGTGTAGATCTGCGTGGTGGCGACGCTTGCATGACCCAGGAGCTCCTGCACCACTCGGATGTCCGCCCCGCCCTCTAAGAGATGCGTCGCGAAGGAATGGCGCAGCGTGTGAAGCGTCACCCGGCGTTCGATCTGCGCCGTCCGCGCATGGGTGGCGAGCAGTCGCGCGCAACTCTGTCGCGAGAGCCTCCCGCCGCGCTGATTGAGGAACAGCGCGCCTCGGGTGGCCGCGGATGCGAACGCTGGACGAGCTTGGGCGAGATAGGCGTTCGCGGCCTCCCGCCCGAACCCTCCGAGCGGGACCTCGCGTTCCTTCCCGCCCTTTCCGAGGACCCGGACGAATCCCTCCTCCAGATCGACGTCGTCGACATCGAGTCCGACGAGCTCGGAGATCCGCAGTCCGGCCCCGTACAGCACCTCCAGGATCGCGCGATCGCGGACTCCTGCCGTGGTCTTGACGTCGGGCGCTTCGATGAGGCGCGCGATCTCGTCGACGGACAAGGGGTGCGGCAATGACTGCGGGAGCTTCGGTTGGACGACGTCGGACGCCGGGTCGCGCTCGACGGCACCTTCGCGCAGAAGGAACCGATGGAACGATCGCACGGACGAGAGCGCTCGAGCCACGGAGCGTGCGCTATAGGGGCGCTCGTCCTCTCCCCATGTCGACGCAGAGATCGAGGCAACGAAGGACCGGACCATGGCATCGACGACCTTCCTCGGAGCGATCACATCGCGTTTCCGGCAAAACGCCACGTACCTGCCAAGGTCGCGACGGTATGCGGCGAGCGTATTCGTGGACAGTCCGCGTTCGACCGTCAGGTGATCGAGGTACCGGTCGACCCAGACCGCGAGGGTGTCCCCCATGCCGACAACCGGCCGTCAGCCCAGCCGGTCGATAAGCGACCCGAGCGGCATCAGCGCCACGTCGTGTGCATCGGCGACACCCGAATTCGTCACGTACCCGCCGTAGACGTTCACACCCTGACTGAGAGCCGGGTGTGCGCGCACGGCGCCCTCCAGGCCAGCGTTCGCGATCTCGACCGCGTACGGGATCGTGACGTTCGTCAGCGCGTAGGTCGAGGTGCGAGGCACAGCGCCGGGCATGTTGCCGACGCAGTAGTGCACGACGTCATGCACGACGAACGTGGGATTCGAGTGGGTCGTCACGTGCGAGGTCTCGAAGCACCCTCCCTGGTCGATCGAGATGTCCACGACGACGGCGCCCGGCTGCATCCCGGCGACCATCGAGTCCGTGACGAGATGTGGGGCTTTCGCTCCCGGTACCAGGACCGCCCCGATGACCAGGTCTGCCTCGGTGACGAGTCGTTCGACCGCGAGACCGCTCGACATCACCGTTTGGATACGCCCACGCCAGATCTGATCGACGAATCGCAACCGGTCCACGTTCTTGTCCACGATGGCGACCTCTGCCTCCATCCCCGCGGCTATCCATGCGGCGTTCGTCCCGGCCATCCCCGCGCCCAGCACCACGACACGCGCGGGCGCCACGCCCGACGCCCCGCCCATCAGCACGCCGCGGCCACCTTTCGGACGCTCCAGGTTCGCGGCGCCGCAATGTGGAGCCATGCGTCCGGCGATCTCGGACATCGGCGCGAGCAGTGGCAGCCGGCCGTCGGGCGTTTGCACGGTTTCGTAGGCGACGGCGGAGACCTTGCGTTCGGCGAGGAAGCGAGTGAGCTCTTCATCAGCCGCCAGATGCAGGTACGTGAACAGGACCTGCCCCTCGCGGAACCGCTCGTACTCCTGCGGTTGGGGCTCCTTCACCTTGAGGATCATGTTGGCCTCGGCGAAGACCGTGTCTGCATCCGCCAGGATCTCCGCGCCGGCGCTCGAGAACTCATCGTCCGTCAATGCGGATCCGTCCCCCGCGCCCGACTCGACGAGGACCCGATGTCCGGCGTGCACCAGCTCGCGCACGCCCTCGGGCGTCGCCGCGACCCTGAACTCGTTATCCTTGATCTCTTTCGGGATCCCGACGATCAATGACACTCCCAATGTTCGTGGCCGCCCCGAAGCCTACCGGAGGCCTGCCAACCCGTTACGGCAAAGACGCTCTTCCCTCGGCCAGCAGGAGCGCGAGCGCGGTCTTCGCGTCCCGGATACGGCCGGCCCGGGCAAAACTCACCATCCGGTCGAACGGCACCTCGATCAGCTCGATCCCTTCTTCCTGCTGAGTCTCGGGTTCCGATTCGGTCCGCGCCCAGAAGAGATGCACGTACTCGTCGGTGAAGCCCGCGGACGAGTAATAGCCACCGAGGAACTCGATCGAGCGATGCCGATAGCCCGTCTCCTCGAACAGCTCGCGAGCGGCGCAGGTCAGAGCGTCCTCCCCGTCCACATCCAGCAGACCGGCTGGGATCTCGGTCAGCGTCTGCCTGACCGCGGGACGGAACTGCTTGACCAAAAGGACATCGCCCGATGGCAGGATCGCAAGGACGCCCGCGGCCCCCGGGTGATGAACGACCTCCCACGAAGGCTGACCAGGCCAATCCTCGACGTCAACCCTGACGATCGTGCCTTCGAACGCGGGCCGGCTCCCGATCGGTTCCGGCATCGGGCCCGGATCAATTCACGGCGACGATGCGATCGGCGCGCGCCCGCCGGTAGGTCTGCGCGGCGCCGATGAACTCGCGGAACAGCGGGTGCGGGCGCGTCGGACGCGATCGAAGCTCCGGATGGAACTGGCCCGCGATGAAGAACGGATGGTCCGGAAGCTCGATGATCTCGGTCAACCGGCCGTTGTGTGAGTTCCCCGACAGGATCATGCCCCCTTCCTGCAGAGCTTCGTGATACGCGGGGTTGACCTCCCAACGGTGTCGGTGCCGCTCCTCGACAACCGGCACCTGGTAGCAGCGCTCCGCGAGCGTGCCGGGGACGATGTAACAGGGCTGCGCGCCCAAGCGCATGGTGGCGCCCATATCGGTGACGTTCTTCTGCTCGGGCAAGAGGTCGATCACGGCATGCGGTGTCGCCGGGTCGAATTCGCTCGAGTTCGCGCCCTCCAGCCCGCACACATGTCGCGCGAAATCGATGACCGCGCATTGCAGCCCGAGACAGATCCCCAGGAACGGCACCCGTCGTTCGCGCGCGTACCGCACGGCGGCCACCTTGCCTTCCACGCCTCGCACGCCGAATCCACCGGGGATCAGCACGCCGTCGACGTCGGCCAGCGCCTCTTCGGTGGCGGATCCACCGAGGTCGTCCGACGCCACCCACTCGATCTGCACATCCGCACCGTGGGCGAACCCTCCGTGCTTCAGCGCCTCCATCACCGAAAGGTAGGCATCGCGCAGGTTCACGTATTTGCCGACGACCGCGATCTTCACGGGCTCGGTTGCCCGGTCGATCCGCTCGACGAGCGTCTCCCACTCCGAGAGGTCGGGCTCGGCGTCGATCCGCAGGTGCTGAGCAAGCTCGGCGTCCAAGCCTTCCTTGTGCAAGACCAGCGGGATCTTGTAGATCGATGCCGCGTCGATCGCCGAGATGACACCGCTGATCGGCACGTCGCAGAGCAGCGAGATCTTCTCTTTCAAGTTCCGGCCGAAGGGACGGTCGGACCGGCAGACGATCACGTCGGGCTGAAGTCCGAGCGAACGCAACTCCTTCACGGAGTGCTGGGTGGGCTTCGTCTTCAGCTCGCCTGAGGGACCGATGAACGGCATGAGCGACACGTGCACGAACGCACAGTTTTCGCGGCCGATCTCGTTGCGGAGCTGGCGGACCGCCTCCAGGAACGGCAGGGACTCGATGTCTCCGACGGTACCGCCGATCTCGACGACCACCAAGTCGGCGGCCTCTGTCTCGGCGAGCGCCTTGATGCGCTCCTTGATCTCGTCGGTGATGTGGGGGATGACCTGGACCGTCTTGCCGAGGTAGTCGCCGCGGCGCTCCTTCGCGATCACGCTCGAGTAGACAGCTCCGGTCGTGAAGTTCGAGCCCCGGTGCAGGTCCTCATCGACGAACCGCTCGTAGTGTCCGAGGTCCAGGTCGGTCTCGGACCCGTCGTCCAGCACGAACACCTCACCGTGCTCGAAGGGGTTCATGGTGCCGGGGTCGACATTGATATACGGGTCGAGCTTCTGGATCGCGACCTTCAATCCGCGGCACTTGAAGAGACGGCCCAAGGAGGCGGTGGTGATGCCTTTCCCGAGTCCGGAAGCGACCCCGCCCGTGACGAAGATGAACTTCGGTTGCGTTTTCCCCACGGGATGCGAGCCTAGCAGACGTCCCCGACGCGCCGTCGGAGATCGTGTCCCAAAGTTGCCGTCGGCCCCGCCTTTTTCACTCCGGAAGCCGTCCGAGTGAGTCGAACCACCTCAGCGGCGGCACCGCATCGATCAGCCATGAGAGCGTGACCGTCTCGGCAGCCACGTTCAGCCCAACAGCGATGACGACTCCGATATCGACTCCCCAACCGGGCAGAACGGAGTACAGGCCCAATCCGATGGTGAAGCCGAGGAGGTTGGCGCCGCTGTCGCCGAGCATCGCCCGCTCGCCCAGGTCTGGCCAGAGCGCGAGCGCCGACCCGAGGGCGACACCGGGCAGTGTCGGCAGCAGTCTGATCGGAACGTTCACGAGGCCGATCATCGTGACCAGTCCGAACTTCAGGGCGCGACCAGGGCGGACGTCGAGGCCGTTCCAGAGGTTGGCACAGCCGGCCACCAAGACCACTCCGGCCACGCGACCGATACCGCTCCCTTTGTCCTGCAGGGCAACCGAGACGATCGCTGCCGCGACCACGACGACGAGCTTTGCGATCCCGGTCGTGACATGCCCGGAGACGAGTGCCCGCAGGTGATCGCGCACGCCACGCGGTCCAGCCGGCGCTAAGTCGTCGACGAGCCCCGCGGAAAACACGAGCAGGGTGGCAGCGAGCGCTCCCCACCCGGCCCGTCCAACCGCTCCCCCGGGCCGCCCCCACACCACGAAGAGAGCCGAGACGATCGAGGTGATAGCGAGCCATATCCCCAGGGTTCGAGGCACGAGTGCGCCGCGGACGTTCTCTGCGATAAGGCGGCCCGATCTCATCGCAGGCGGATTGCTCTCGCCGTTGCCGCTCGAGCGATCTGGACCCCTTGTCGCCCCCGATGGACGAACCCGGAAAACGAGCGGC
>JAYUAK010000110.1:0-2187 GCA_043741335.1 Actinomycetota bacterium | reverse complement strand
AGATCGGCATCGGGCTATCGTGCTACATCGAGTCCTGCGGCGTCGGCCCGTCGCGCGTCCTGGCGAAGAGCAATTACCAGGCGGGCGGATGGGAGACGGCCCGCGTACGCATGCTTCCGGGCGGGACGGTCGAGGTCGTCACGGGCACGTCCCCGCACGGGCAAGGGCACGAGACGACCTGGTCGCAGATCGCCGCCGACCGGCTCGGCGTCCCCATCGACGACATCGCGGTGCTCCATGGTGACACCGCCATCTCGCCGGCCGGGCTCGACACCTATGGCTCGCGGAGCCTCGTCGTGGGCGGCACAGCCGTCTACCAGGCCGCGGAGCAGGTTCGCGCGAAAGCGCAAGCGCTTGCCGCGCATCTGCTCGAAGTCTCCGAAGACGACCTTCGGTTCGCGGACGGGGTGTTCTCCGTTTCGGGGGCGCCCACCCAGGGCATGCACATCGTCGAGGTCGCGCGCGCCGCGTACCTCGCGCACGACCTCCCCGACGGCATGCAGCCGGGCCTGGAGGAGCAGGTCTTCTACGACCCGCCGGAGTTCACCTATCCGTTCGGGACCCACATCGCCGTCGTCGAGGTGGACACCGAGACCGGGCTGGTGGACCTGCTGCGGTTCGTGGCCGTGGACGACTGCGGGAACGTGGTCAACCCGCAGATCGTGGAAGGACAAACCCACGGCGGCTTGGCGCAAGGCATCGCGCAGGCCCTCTACGAGGACGCCGTCTACAGCGACGACGGGCAGCTCGAGGCGGGGTCGTTCATGAGCTATCTCGTACCGTCGGCCGCGGAGCTGCCCTCGTTCGAGGTCTCGCGCCTGACCACGCCGTCGCCGGTCAACCCGCTCGGTGCGAAAGGCGCCGGCGAAGCCGGGACGATCGGCTCGGCACAGGCGGTGATGAACGCGGTCGTGGACGCGCTGGCGCCGCTCGGGGTGACCCGGCTCGACATGCCGGCGTCGCCGGAGCGCGTATGGGCCGCGATCAGGGCTGCGGCAGACGCGTAGCTGCAGGGGGACCCGCTAGAAGCCGAACAGGCTGCCGCACTCCTCGGCCGAGCCGACGTAGGCGAACACGTGCGAGAGACACAGCAGGGCGGCGTCGTGGCGCTCGGGGGAGGTCCCCGCAACGGCATCGCGGACGACGAAGCACCGGTAGTCCAGGTTCCTCGCATGCTGAACGGTGGACGCGACGCAGATGTCCGTGCACACGCCGGTCACGATGAGGTTCTCGACCGACGCCGCACGCAGGAGCCCGTCCAGCTCGGTCCCCAGGAACGCGTCGTAGCGGCGCTTGCCGCCGATTCGGAAGTCGTTCGGCTGAGGCCGGAGCTCGTCGATGATCTCGAGGCCGTCGGTGCCTTCCAGGCAGTGTGGTGGCTCGAAGTTGAGCTCGATCCCGAAGTCCGAGTTGTCGGGGCGGTGCATCTCCTGCGTGAACACGACTGGCCACCCGCGTGCCCGGGCCCGGGACGCCAAGCTCGAGATGATCGGCACGATGTCGAGGGCGCCGGGCGCGGCGATCGGCGCGCCAGGCAGCACGAAGTCGTTCTGCATGTCGATCACGAGCAGTGCGGTGCGGTCCGGATGCTCGAACAACGCGTGCACATCGATCGTCATCGGTCCCCCTTCCGTTCGTCGCGCCCGCGAGGTCGGTGCATCATGCCATCCGGTGGAAGAGCCCGCGGGTCGGACACGGCCCTGCGAACAGGGCACTAGGATGGCCCAATCGGCATCCGAACCCAGGGTCGAGGGAGGATGGAGACGTGGACCTGGACTACGGCTCGATGTTGGCGGTCGCGATCGAAGAGGCCCGACAAGGCCTGGCTGAAGGTGGCGTCCCCATCGGCGGCGCGCTCTTCCGGACCGACGGCACGCTCCTCGGGAGGGGACACAATCGACGGGTCCAGGAGGACGATCCCTCGATCCACGGGGAGACCGACGCGTTCCGCAAGGCCGGCCGGCAGCGGAGCTATCGCGACACGATCATGGTGACGACGCTCGCGCCTTGTTACTACTGCTCGGGACTCGTGCGCCAGTTCGGCATCGGGTCGGTGGTCGTCGGCGAGTCCGTAAACTTCGAGGGAGGCTTGGACTGGCTCAAGGAGTCGGGCGTGCCCGTCGTCGACCTCGCCTCCTCCGAGTGTATCGACCTGCTCGCCGGGTTCATCGCCGAGCACCCCGAGAT
>JAYUAK010000109.1:0-2189 GCA_043741335.1 Actinomycetota bacterium | reverse complement strand
AAGCGGTCGCGCCGGGTCCGCGGTGAACGTAGGGAGAGACACGCCGATCTTCAATCGGGCGTCTCCAACACCAAGGCCGCCGCTCCAACGACACCGGTGTCGGTGCCGAGCTGGGCCAACACCAACGGGACCTCCGGGCGATGCTCCACCGCTTCGACCGCGTCGCGGAATCCGGCACGCGCCGGTTCCAGGAGCAGGTCGCCCGCCTCCGCGACCCCGCCGGCTAGCACCACGATCTCGGGATCCAGGATGTTCACCAGACCGGCGATGCCCGTTCCCAGCCAGCGGCCGACATCGGCCAAGATGGAGATCGCGAGCCCATCACCCGCTCTGGCGGCTTCGGTAACCATCGATCCCGTCACCCGATCCGCCTCCCCGTCCGAACGTTCGACGAGCAAGGTCTCCGCGCCGTCGAGGACCGCCTGCCGCCCTGCACGTGTCACGGCCTGGCCGGATGCCATCTGTTCCCAGCAGCCGTGGTTCCCACATCCGCACGCGGGTCCGCTGGGATCCATCACGATATGGCCGATCTCGGCCGCGAACCCGTGAGCGCCCCGGAAGAGCTTGCCGCCCGAAACGATGCCTCCGCCGATACCGGTGCCGACCCCGACCAGCAGGAAGTCGGCATGGCCGCGGCCGGCGCCGAAGCGAGACTCGCCCCACGCGGCTGCGGTGTTGTCGTTGTCGGCGACGACGGGCAGACCCAACTCGGTCTCCAGGTAGGAAACGAGGGACGCGTCACGCCACGCCAAGTTGGGCGAGAAGCGCAGGACGCCCGTCCGCGACTCCACCATGCCGGCCGCCGCGATGCCCACCCCGCGCACGTCCGGAGTCATCACGGCTCGGGCCGTCTTCACCATCGTCGCGAGCGTGGCACCCATGTCGTGGGCCGGCGTGGGCAAGCTCTCTCGCGCGAGCACCTTGCCGTCGGAATCCACCCGCGCCGCGGCGGTCTTGGTCCCGCCGACATCGATGCCGATGGCCTGGCCGAGGATCTGAGGAGCGCCGTTCACCCGATATCGATCTTCTCGAACGTCGGATGCACACCTTCTGTCGCCAGGTCCCCGGCGCGCACCTCCAATATCGCCCTGGCGGCCAGGAAGAACTCGCGTCCGGCGAGCAAGAGGTGCTCCACCACGTCGGGCTTCATCGGTTGGACGGCCGAGAGCGCCAGGCCGATCGGACAGAACCCGACGTTGCAGACATGCCCGTTCTCCGGCGCACCGGCCGGCTTCGAGGTGGCGTCGGCGGTCGCTCGCTTTCCGTCGTCTTGAGACGGGGTCGTCGCTTTCTTCTTCTCCGCCATCGATGTCAACTCCTTCTCCGGCCCGCTAGAGCGAGCCCTCGTCCGATCGCGGCGATCGCCCGAACAGGATCTCCAAATGATCGCCGGCGAAGTTCGCTTCGCGGACCACCATCCGCTTGAGCGTCTGCGGAAGGATCAAGTTCCGCTTGTACGAGCCGACGCGTACGAACAACTCCTCGTCGCGGCGGTGGATATCCATCTCGTCTCGCGACACGAACGGCAGGCGGATGGACATGATGTAGCCGGTGCCACGCTTTCGGACCTTGATCGGGTCATCGCGATACAGGATGTCGGTCGCCTCCAGGTCGCCGTAGACCTCCTCCCCCATCTCGACGAGCAAGGGCAGACCGATCATCTCGCGGTCGAACAGGCGTGCAGTCAGGATCGGCACCGGCTCGAACGACTCGTGAACGGTCGCGAGGTGCTCCGCCTGAACGTCCTTCCACTTCCCGAAGTAGGGGTCGACGACCTCGTCGGGGATGATGCGGTTCACGACGACGCTGTCGACCCGATATCCGAACAACCCGAGGTAGGTGTACGTGCGGCGGGCCTCCGCGATCACCATCTTCTCCGGGTTCACCACCAAACGAACGCTCGAAACGTTCTCGTCCGTGAGGATCTGCTTCACGGTGTCGAGGTTGCGGTGCAATCGCTCGACGGCGGCGAACACTTGATCGCCGGCGATGGGCAAGGACGTCATCCGCGACACGATCGGACGGATCGTCTTCACCACGCGGCGCTCCACCGGGAACACGCGCTCGATGTACCAGTTCATGATCTCGGGGAGCGAAAGCAGTCGGAGGGTTTCGGCGGTGGGTGCGCAGTCCACGACGAGCAAGTCGTAGGCGCCGCTCTCCACATGGGTGCGGACGTCGATCAGGCT
>JAYUAK010000108.1:0-2191 GCA_043741335.1 Actinomycetota bacterium | reverse complement strand
GACAGGCAACCCTGACAAGGGGCGTCCGGCAAGACAACGCGCTGGACTACTGGATCCAAGAGGGGACAACGGCTGTCGAACAGCACCCTGCTCTTGCTGACGGCGGTGTTGGCTTTAACACTGCTGCTGGCGACACGATCGCCCAGATCCTCTGGGCGGTATTCGAGGGCGAAGGCGGCCTCGAACCGGCAAGGGAGCTACTCGATCGCGGTCTGCGCTACTACGAGGAGGAGGTCGCTGACCACAGCGACGCCATCGCCAGGCGGCGCAAGCTGGGGAAAGTCAGAGACAAATCGAACGACTACAGCTGACACATCAAGCACGAAGAAGCAGCGACGAGGCCCCGGAAACGGGGCCTTCGTTGTGGCCAGAATGTGGCCAGGAAAGCCCCGCACCAACCCGCTCCATCCGGCATCGACGCGATCAAAATCCGAGCCAAGTAGCCGGATAGCACCGGTTCGCGCGCTCTGCGCACGTATCGCACCCAGGAGGTCAGCGGTTCGAGCCCGCTTAGCTCCATTCCGGTTCAAACGTGCCCCGCTTGGTACTACGCAAACGGGCACGTACGAATCACTCGTGGGTGGTGCGGATGCGGGATGCTCGACCCCAGTCGGGTTCGGGACCGCGCTTTCCAGAGAAACGCAGCCACCGGAAGTCGCAGGTACAAACCCGAGATCCGGAACCCGGGTTCAGTCCATCAGCTTCCGTAGCGTGTCCATGGGATCGGTCATCATGTCGAGCCAATGGCGGCGTAGAGGCGCCATTCGTCCGGAACGCCTTTGAGTACGTGCTGGCCGCGGTCGTCGAAGACGAGGCCTGAGCCTGCGACGAGATCCTTGACCGTGGAGGAGACGAACACCTCGCCCGGGCCGGCCAGCGCGCCGATGCGCGCGCCGATCGCGACGGCGATGCCAGTGACGTCGTCGTCATCCAGTTCGATCTCGCCTGTGTGCAGGCCGGCGCGGATCTCGATGCCGAGGTCTCCCGTCGCTTTGCAGATCTCGCGCGCGCAGAGCACGCCCCGCGCCGGGCCGTCGAACGTCAGGAGGAAGCCGTCCCCCATCGTCTTCACCTCACGGCCGCGGAACCGGACGAGCTGGCTCCGAACGATTCGGTCGTGCGCCTCCTTGGTTTCGCGCCAACGACGGTCGCCGACGCTCGCGGCGTGCGCGGTCGAGTCGACGATGTCGGTGAACATCACCGTCGCGAGGATTCGGTTGGCGGCCGCGTCCGCGACCTCGTCGCCCAGACCCCCGACGAACCGCTCGATCTCCTGCAGCACCGGCTCCTGGTCGCCTGCCCACGCGAAGTGGTCGGCACCCTCGAGCTGCACGAACCGCGCGCCGTTGATCGCGTCTGCCATGTAGCGGCTACCCCCGACATCCTCGATCCTGTCGTCGGTTCGATGCATGATCAGCGTGGGGACGCGAATAGCGGGGAGCATCGAGCGAACGTCTGCCTGCCGGAACACGTTCTCGATGGCCAGCTCCACGTTGGCGCTCGCTGTGCCGCGCACAAAGCGCTCGAACCAGGCGAGCTGCGCCGGCTGGCCGACAAGTGAGGGGCCGAAGAGCGGCAGATTCCTCTCGGCGAACTCGCGCGTGCCCCAGTTCTCCCGAACATCGGCGAGGTAGTCGCTCCATTCCTCGTCCGTCCACTGCCAGGGATAGTCCGGTGCCTGTACCCCGCAGGCGGTCGCGGCGAAGAGAACGAGCCCGGCGATCCGGTCGGGATGCGAGGAGGCCAGCATCGTACAAAGAGTGCCGAGATCGGACGAGCCCATCAGCACGGCACGCCGCGAGCCGGCGGAGTCCAGGACGGCGATCATGTCGTCGACGTTGTCCTCGACCAACGGAATATCTACCGGCGACAGTCGATCCGAGACCCCCTGACCGCGGCGGTCTACGAGGATCAACCGGCTGAACGAGGCGATGCTCTGCAGGAAGCCTGCACAGAGCGGGTTCTCCCAGATCAGGTCGAGATTGGTGAACGCCGAGAGGTACAGGAAGTCGATCGGCCCCTCGCCCACGACCGAATAGGCGATCCTGATCTCCCCGTTCCGCGCGAACCTGACCTCCGGAGTCACGGTGCGATCCTATTCGCCGGCCGGTGGGGCCGTGATGATCGCGTCGACGAGCTCGTGGACACGAATCGGCTTCGAGATGTAGCCATTCATACCAGCCTCGATGCA
>JAYUAK010000107.1:0-2201 GCA_043741335.1 Actinomycetota bacterium | reverse complement strand
ACACGGGCCGCGAGGCGATCGGCAGCGTGCCGATCTGCGCGATCGGCGTGACGCGCCGGAAGAACTCCACGAACCCTTCCGCGTGCACCAGCTCCTCGTAACACTCGCGCGAGCCGACCGACATCGCGTCGATCTCATCCCTGAATCCATCCGCCGGGTCGTCGCCCGGCGGTCGTGCGGTCGCCCGCACGACCGCGTTCGTGAGCTGCTCCAGGTGCCGCCGCGCGAGCGCGGCGGTGCCGTACCGCGCGAAAGCCACCTCGCCTTGCTCGGTGACCTTGAACCTTCCCGCCACCGAACCGGGTGGCTCGGCATCGATCGCGCGGCTCGCCGGCCCGCCGCCGCGTCCGAGCGCTCCACCGCGCCCGTGGAAGATCGTCAGGCGCACACCTCGCTCGCGCGCCCACGCGGTCATCGCGCGCTGCGCCGCGTACAGCTCGAGGTTGGCCGCCAACATCCCCACCTCCTTGGCGGAGTCCGAGTAGCCGACCATCACCTCCATCTCGCCCCCGCGGCGCTTCAGTAGACGGCGGGCCTCGGGCATCTTCAGCCACTCGTCCAGGATCGAGGCCGCTGTGCTGAGCTCGGCGCGTGTCTCGAGGAGTGGGACGGGGAGCACGTCGGGGGGCGACTCGGGAACTGCGAGGCGCGCGAGTGCCAGCACTCCGGCCAGGTCCGCAGCCGAGCGCGTGAAGCTTACGATCACCCGTTCGCAGGCCTCCACCCCGAGACGCGTTTGGATATCGGCGATCGCCCGGAACGTGGCCAGCACCTCGCGCGTCGCCGCGGAGGGGCGCGTGGATCGCCCAGAGGCCGAGAGCTCAGTTCGGGCTGCTGCTAGCACCTCCGAGTGTTGCCGGATCTCCATGGACGCGACGTGGAAGCCGAACGCTTCGACCTGCCACCGCAGATGCTGCAACTCTCCCCACGCGAGCCGCGGCGCACCACCGTCATGGAGTGACCGTTGCAGCACGTCGATGTCCTTGAGGAGCTCGGCGGGACCGTTGTAGGCGCCGCGAGCGCCGGTGCGCGTGGCCGCGAGCCGGTGCGCGGCAAGGCCGAGCTTCCTGCGGTGCGGTGCGTCGGACAGCGTCCGCGTCAGCTCGCGCGCAACGGTGGGCAGCGTCTCGGCGTCGCGTTCGAGCGCGCGGAGCAGCGCCCGGCTGGGCGGCACGTCGCGATCCGAGACGGACAGCGTTCGGGCGATCCGCCGCGCCGCCGCCTCCAATCCTCGAAGCCCGTGGTCCGACTGGATCGCCATAGCAGCGCGGGTCACGTCGGCCGTCACGCTGGGGTTCCCGTCGCGATCGCCACCGACCCACGTCCCCCATCGAAGGAACGGCTCGAACGCGGGCGGACGCGTGCCGCAGCCTTCAGCGTCGAGCTTGCGATCCATCTCGCGGTACACGGCTGGAAGCGTCGTGAAGATCGTCTGGTCGAACAGCGCCAGCATGGCGCGCACCTCGTCGAGAGGTTCAGGTCGATGGGGGCGGATCGGGTCCGTGCGCCAGAGTCCGGCGATCTCCTCGCGCATCCGGCGGCGTACCTCTTGTTCCTCCGAGGCACCGAGCGGGAGATCCTCCAACTGCTCCAAGAGGGTGCCGATCCGCCAGAGGTGTTCGACGACGGCCCGTCGCTTCGCCTCGGTGGGGTGCGCGGTGAGCACGAGCGTGATCCGCAGATCGTCGTAGGCGGAGGGCAACACGTCGAGCGCCCCGATCGAGTCTTTGACGGGGTTGCCCGTGCGGCTTCGGGCACGCAGGGTTCGAACGCGATGACGTTCTTCGGCGAGGTTCACCAACTGGAAGTAGCAGGTGAACGCGCGGATCAGGTCCTCGGCCCGGGCGGGGTCGAGGCGCTCGACGAGCGAAGTCACACGTTCGCGGCGAGCGTCGGAGGGCTTGCCCCGCAAGGCGATCGCCGCCTTCCGGAGCGCCTCGACCTCGGCGAGCAGGTCGGCGCCGCCGCTCTCGGCGATGGCATCGCCCAGCATCGTCGTCAGCAGGCGGACGTTCTGCCGCAGAGCACCAGATCTGGGGCCCTCGCGACGGCCGGGCGAACCGGCCCCGCGATCGGTCACGTGTTCACCCGCTGAACGCGTCGGGATTCAACAGGGTGGGCGGCCGCGTGCCGTCGAGCGCCGCGAAGACGTTCTGTACGGCGAGCGAGCCCATGGCGTCTCGCGTGTCCACGGTCGCGCT
>JAYUAK010000106.1:0-2211 GCA_043741335.1 Actinomycetota bacterium | reverse complement strand
CGACCTTGGACTTCGTGGCGCGCGCGACGGCGTGCGCGGCCTCGCGGAGGGCGACCGACGCCGGCGCGTCCGGGTCGGTCACGAGGATCGGTGCTCCGCTGTCGCCACCTGCACGGAGCGCAGGCAGGAGCGGCACCTGGGCCATCAACGGAACGCCCAACGTGTCGGCCGCCTGCTGGCCACCGCCGGTGCCGAAGATGTCGTCGCGCCCGCCGCAATGCGGGCACACGTAGTAGCTCATGTTCTCGATCACGCCGATCGGACGCAGGTTCGTGCGCTCGGCCATCTTGCCCGCCCGCTCCGCGACCTTCCGCGCGGCCTCTTGCGGCGTGGTGACGACCAGCATCGACGCTCCCGGGATGAACGACGCCAGAGAGATCGAGACGTCGCCCGTTCCCGGCGGTAGGTCGCAGAGCAGGAAGTCGAGGTCGCCCCAGTACACGTCGCCCAGGAACTGCTCGATCGCCTTGTGGAGCATGGGCCCGCGCCAAATCACCGGCGTCTCCTCCGGCACGAAGAACCCCATGGAGATCACCTTCACGCCGTGCCCCTCGAGCGGCAGGATCATGTCATTGAACCCGACCGGCTTGCCGTGCACGCCGAGCATGCGCGGCACGCTGAAGCCCCACACGTCCGCATCCAGCACGCCGACTCGGTGACCCTCGGCCGCCAGCGCGCACGCGAGATTCACCGTGACGCTCGACTTGCCGACGCCGCCCTTGCCGGACGCGACCGCGACGATCGCCGTCGACGGCGCGAACGAGATCTTGGAAGGCTGCGGCGCCGCAGACCCACCGCCGCGGAGCTGCTGCACGAGCGTTTCGCGCTGCTCCGGCGACATGGGGGAGAGGTCGACCGTCACTCGCTCGACGCCCTCGAGGGGCGAAACCGCCTTGGTCACGTCACTCGTGATGCGATCCTTCAGCGGGCAGCCCTCGATCGTGATCAGCACGTCCACGCGGACGTGGTCACCGTCGACCGCGATGCCGCGGAGCATGCCGATGTCCTCGATCGGCCGCCCGATCTCCGGATCCAACACGTTGCGAAGGGCTTCGCGAACCTGTGCTTCGGTGACCATCTCGTCCTTCCGGCTCGTCTCTTTGGGCTCTAAACTTGGTTGACACGGTGCGAACCGTGGAAATCCATCATACGACGAGGTCCGGATCATGCCCGAGCCAGCACCCATCGAGATCCACAAGGCGCTCGCCGAGGACACGCGCTATCGCCTCTACCGGTACCTGCGTCTGTCGGGACGCCCGGTATCGGTCCGCGAGCTGTCCACGCGCCTCTCGCTGCACCCCAACACGCTCCGCCCGCATCTGCGCAGGTTGGAAGAGGCCGGCCTGGTCGCGAGCGAGGTGCACCGCGGGGCGACCGTAGGCCGTCCGCAGGTTCTGTATTCCGCGGTCGATCGCGAAGAACGGGAAGGACGCGACTACCGGCTCCTCGGAGAGATCCTCGCCGGCATGGTCACCGGTAAGCGCCAGCTCGAACGCGCCGAGACGATCGCCCGAGAGTGGGGCGCGTATCTCGCCGGGCGGAGCGTTCCCCGTCCGGGCGCTCGCGGCCCGTCGGGACTCAACCTCGCCGTGCTCCAAGAGGCGCTCGCCGAGGCCGGATTCGATCCGCGCTTTCGCCGGCGAAGCGCGAAGACCGTCGAGATCTCGCTCCGAGCCTGCCCGTTCCGCGATCTGCTCGATGAGCATCGAGAGCTCGTCTGTGCGGTGCACAAGGGATTGCTGGAGGGCATGCTCGGCGCCTCACGACCGCCCCTGCGGATGACCGCGTTCGAGCCGCTCGCCGAACGCTCGGCGGTTTGCCGGCTGGTGGCCCGGGGCGCCTGAGGCCGTTCGCCGCAGTTGTTTCGGAACGGAACTGAAGTCGAGGCGGTTCTCGCCCGATGGATAGAGGGCGTCCAGTTCGGGGCGCTGCCACTCAAGGAGAGAGTGTTTGATGGACGACGTGGCTCTACCGATCGTCGACGAGTTCCACGGATGGCTCAAGGGCCTGTTGGACACCGAGGGCTCTGACCTGCACGTGAAGGTGGGCTCAGCTCCGATGTTCCGGATGCCGGAGGGGCTGCATCGCATCGACCGGAAACCGCTCACGAAGGAAGAGACCGAGGCGATCGCGTGGGCGATCGTGCCCAAGGCCCATCAAGACCGGTTGGACGAGCACGGCGAGGTCGACTTCGCGTACTCCGTGCACGAG
>JAYUAK010000105.1:0-5342 GCA_043741335.1 Actinomycetota bacterium | reverse complement strand
CGGTCGCGTATGCGAGGTCCGATGCCGGGCCGGTGCCGCTCTCACCCAAGCACAGCTCCTCGGCGACCAGGCCGCCCAACGCGATCGCGATGCCGGATTCGACCTCCGTGCGCGTGCGCGTGAAGTGCTCTTCTTCATCGCCATGCGCCAGCAGACCGAGCGAGTCGCGCCGCTTGATGATCGACAGCACCTCTAGGCGCTTCCCCTTGCCCAGGAAGTAGGCGACGGTCGCGTGGCCCGCTTCGTGGGTCGCCACGGCCGCCCGGTCGATGTCGGTATAGACCACCGGTTGCTTGATGCCGATCTCATCGGTGAGCTTGGCCTCGTACACGTCGTCGAGCGTCATCGACTTGCGACCGTCACGGAGCGCGATCAGCAACGACTCGTCGAAGAGGTGCTCGAGCATGACCGGCGTGTAGCCGAACGTGTCGTGCCCCAGGCGTTCGCGCACGGAAGGCTCGTCCATCTCGGGCTGGTGCGCCTTGCGAAGCATGAAGAACTCGATCAGATCGAGACGCCCCTGCTTGGAGGGAAGGTCAAAGTACAGGCGCCGGTCGAAGCGACCGGGTCGCAAGAGCGCGGAGTCAAGCGTGTCGGCGCGGTTCGTCGCCGCGATCAGCAAGATGTTGTTGTAGGCCGGCTTGCCGGCCTTCATCCGGCGCTCGGGCGGCAGGTAGGTGTTGATCCACGCCATGATCCGGCTGCGGATACGTTCGAGC
Organism: Actinomycetota bacterium; assembly: GCA_043741335.1. Lineage (GTDB taxonomy): Bacteria > Actinomycetota > UBA4738 > UBA4738 > HRBIN12 > JBBQVZ01. Next base: position 4,623 of record JAYUAK010000105.1, on the reverse strand, counting down.
CTGGGCGGCTGATCGAACGACTGCATCTGGATCAGGAGCTCGTTCACCATGCCGCCCGTGCCGCTCGAGATCGCGTTCGACACCGTGCGAGCCAACCCATCCGACAGGTTGGCGGGGGCGGCGGGCGACATGCCCAGCCCGTCGCGCGACCCGCCGATCGCATCGATCTCTTCGATGAAGCCGATCGCGCCCCCTTCCTTGCGCGCCGCCTTCCGGAGGGCCTTGAAGAACGAACGGATGCGCGACGCCGTCCCACCGAACCACATCGACTGCGTCGCCGAGGCCGACATGAACAGGAAGGGCACGCCGGCCTGCTTGGCCATCGCCTTGGCGAGATAGGTCTTGCCCGTCCCGGGTGGTCCCTCGAAGAGGATGCCCCGCCGCGGCGTACCGCCCAGCTCCTCCCGGAACGTCACGTACCCCAGGAATACATCGAGCGAGCGAAGGACCTCGTCGACCTGGGTGTCGAGACCGCTGATCTCGGTCAGCCCCACCTCGACCTGCTCGGGATGGATCATCAGGTGCGGCGACCGACCCGAGAGCATAGGGACGAGCATCAACACCCCGAGCAAGGCCACCATGACGAAGATCGGGAGGTAGAGCCCCCAGTCGGCCGGCATGCTGGGGAGCCGGAGCGGGTTGTGCGTGGCCAGCCGGTACCACAGGTAGGCGTCGAACGAGCCGACCACCAGGAACATCCGGAGAATCTTGCGCTGTCTCGTCCGTTCACGCTGACGGAAGACATCCGCACGCCCTCGCTTGAGGAGCAACGAGCCTTCGAGGTGTGCCATGACGGACGCCTTTTGGGTCTCGTTCACTGATCCCTCACTCCCTGCTCCACGACGGCATCGGCGGGCTACCCGACTCAAGCTACACCGAAGGACATCCCCCGAAATCGGCCCTTCGGCCCCGAACAGGGGACCGATTGGCCATCGGCGTATGGCCTCCTCCCGATCACATCGAGGATCTGACCTCGCCGCCGTTGGGTTGGATCGTCTGGCCCACGTACGCACGCGCCGACTCGGTTGAGAGGAAGACCACCGCTCGCGCGATGTCGTCCGGGACCCCGATCCGGCCCGAGGGGACGCTCTTGGCGTAGAACGCGTGGATCTCCTCGAGCGACACGCCGGCATCGTCGGCATCCACCTGGAGCTGCGGCGTGTCGGTGATTCCGGGGGCGATGATCGTCACGTAGATGCCTTCGGGAGCGAGCTCGCGGCCGAGCGCTCGGCCAAGCGAGATGAGGCCCGATTTCGTGGCGGTGTAGCCCGAGGCGTTCTCCCAACCGGTGGGCCCCCACAGCGAGCTGATGATCACGATCCTGCCGCGCCCGAGGCGTCGCATACCGGGCAACACCGCAGCGATGACGTCCATGTGCCCGGTCAGGTTCACGTCGATCTGCTCCCACCACTGCTCAGCGGGCTCATCCAGGAACGGCATCATCGTCATCCGCGCCGCGTTGCAGACCAGCACCTCGATCGATCCGAGCGCCGCCTCGACGTCGCTCACCATGCGCCTGACGGCGACGGGATCGGCGATGTCCGCCGGAGCGGGGAACCCACCCATCTCGGCGACGACGCCCTTGAGACGATCGTCGTCCGCCACATCGTTCACCGCAACGCGGGCGCCTTCGCTTGCCATGCGGAGCACCATGCCCCTGCCCATTCCTTGGGCAGCACCGGTCACCAAGCACACCATCCCGTCGAGCTTCCCCATCTCAGACCACCGCCCCGGCCGCCGCGCTGAGAACCTGACCGACGAAGTGGTCGCCGTCGTTCACCAGGAAAACCACGGTGTCGGCGATCTCGGCCGGCCGCACGGATGCGTTCGGCGGCGTCGCATCGAGCGGTCCGACGGCGATGCAGTTGACCCGCACGCCCTTGGGAGCGACCTCCAGCGCGAAGCTCTTGATGAAGGCGAGGATGCTCCCCGTCGCCGCCGCCTGGTACGCCTCGCCGGCCACCCCGGCGAACGCCAGCCAGGAAGAGAGCGCGATCACGGTCCCGCGACCCGCACGCACCATGTCGGGCACGACCGCCGCGCATGCATTCGTCGTGCCCCCCAGGTGCGTCCTGAGGAGGTGTTTCCAACGGTCAAGGTCCATCTCGCCGAACGGCGCCGCCTCGTGAAGCGAAGGAGCGGTCACCAGGACCGAGATCGGCCCGAGCTCGCGGGTGACACGCTCGGCGGCCGCGACCGTTTCGGCCCGGTCGGTCAGGTCCACTGCGATCGCTAGATCACCGACGACGCCTTCACCATCGAGACCGCCCACCAAGAAGCCCTCCGCCTGCAGTCGTTCGACGATCGCTTTCGCGACCACACCCCCTGCCCCCGTGACGAGTGCGACACGTCTGCCCGGATCCCCAGTGCTCATCGCACGACCTCCTTCGTCTCGCCGTTGCTCAGGGAACGATCACTTCGTCGGCAGCGATAGCAGCGTGATGCCGAACACGATCCCCGCCACCCCACCAAGGCGCAGCCACGAGAACGCATCGCCGAGGGCGACCCACCCGACGACCGCGGTGATCGCGATGGCACCTCCATAGATGAACGGGAAGACGAACGAGAGTTCGCCACCACGCCCGTAGATGGTCACCAACAGGATCGAGAACACGCCGACCGCCAGTCCCGCCAGGATCGAGAACGTCCATCCCGACGGGCGACTCGCGATGAGACCGCCACGGGTCATCCGCTGGACCTGCCAGATGGCGAGCGGTAGCAGCGCACCGATGCCGTTGAGGATGCCCGAGCTCAGCTTCGCGTCGATCCTGCCGCCAGCTCGGGATGCGAAGATTCCGAACGCCGCGTAGACAAGCGTCGCCAGAACCAATAGCACCGTCGTGCTCATGGCCGCGTGATCCGTTCGCCTGCGCCCCGGCGACTCACGTGAACACCGCACCTCCGTTCGGGCTGATGAATTGGCCCATGAAGAAGTTGCCGTCGTCCGAAGCAAGCATGACGATGGGCTCGGCGATCTCCTCGACGGTGCCGAGCCGTCCCGCCAGGATGTCCTTCTCCTTCTCGATCCACTCCGGGGTCATGTCCAAAAGGATCAGGTCCGTCGCGATGGGGCCGGGAGCGACGCTGTTCACGCAGATCCCCGGACCCACCTCCAGTTGCAGCGCCCGGGTGAACCCGTTGATCCCCGCCTTCGCCGCGCAGTAGTGGGCCTGGGTCTGTCGCCCCTTCCTGGAGAGCTCGGAGCTGATGTTGATGATCTTGCCCACCGGGTCGGTCGGCATGTGAGGGAGCGTGAACTTCGACGCCAGGAACACGCCCCGCAGATCGGTGCCGATCAGCCGGTCCCATTCCTCGACGGGCATGTCCCGCACCGTCACCTCCTGCCCGATCGCGCCGGCGTTGTTGACGAGGATGTTGATCCGTCCATACCGCCCGACGGTCTCCTCGACGGCTCGCCGAGCATCGCCTTCGCTGGCGGCATCCGCCGCGATGGCGAGCCCCTCACTCCCGAGGCGTTCGACCTCCGCGACGACTTCGCTGGCGGCATCCTCGTGGTCGTGCGCCTCGTCTGAACCTCCGTGATACGTGAAGGCAACCCTCGCCCCTTCGCGCGCGAACGCCTTCACGACGGCCGCACCGATGCCCCGGCTGCCGCCCGTGATCAGCGCGATGCGACCCGCCAGCTTGCCGCTCAACATCGCTACTCACTCATGGCGTCGTCCGGCAGGGTCACATCGCGTGGCGGTGGCTGCGACGCCTCCCCCTCCGACGCCTCATGACGCGGCGCGAACGCGTAGGCGATGAAACCAACGATCGTGAGGATCACGGTGACACCGAGCACACCCCAGTTCTGATACCAGGGGAGCGAGGGGTAACGCGGCCACCAGACATTGATCAGCTCGAGGACGATCCATACCGAGGCGATCAGCGTGACCGGCTTGCTCCACTTCCCGAGCGTGAACGGGCCCGGCACATGACGGTGCTGCCTCTGCAGGATCAACTGCGAGATGATCGGGAACCCGTACGCGATGAAGAATCCGGCGACCGCGATCGTCAGGAGCGTGCTGAAGACCTTCTCGGCGCCGAGGTTGATCAGCAGGACCAGGATCGCCACGAACGAGGTGAACGAGAGCGCCGCGACAGGCAGCTTGCGGTTCGGGGTGAGCTTCGTGAAGTAGTGGGCCCCGGGGATCATGCGATCGCGCCCGAACGAATACAGGATCCGCGAGCCGGCCGTATGGAGCGCGACCATGCTCCCGATGAATCCCATCGCGATCAACAGCAAGATGGGTTTCTCCCAACCGCTGCCCAGGTGGAAGGTGACCGTCTGGATGATGGGGTCGGCGATGTTGCCGGTCATGGCGGCGGGGATATCGGGGATCGCCAGGATCGACGCGAGGGTAACGAAGACCGTGATGACGCCGATGGTGATCATGACGCCAACGATCGCCCGCGGCACGTTCGTGGCGGGGTCGTGGACCTCTTCGGCGATCGACCCGGCGGCGTCGAAACCGAGGAAGGTCCAGCCCATGAAGGCCACGGCTCCCAGCCAGCCGACCCAGAGCCAGTTGATGTGACTGTTGCCGGCAGTGTTGAAGGAGTGGAACAGGATCGAGAACGAGTTCACACGGTAGAAGAAGAACAGGACGATCGCCAGGACGA
>JAYUAK010000104.1:0-5344 GCA_043741335.1 Actinomycetota bacterium | reverse complement strand
CCGAAGCCTTCGTACAGCGATGGATAGGCGAGAACGGTCGCTCCCGAGATCAACGCGAGCTTGTCCCGCTCGCTCACATAGCCGGTGCGGACGATCCGACCCTGCACACCCGGAGGAAGCAGCTCGACCGTGGCTTCCAGGCGTTCGACCGCTTTCGGGAACCAGCGGACCGGGCCCCCGGCGATCACTAGCGAGAGGTGGCGCGCGTCACTTGACGCGAAGGCGCGGACGAGCAGCTCGAGATTCTTCCTCGGCTCGATGCCTCCGACGAACAGCACATAGGGACCCGGGATCCCATGACGGCGCCGCGCCGCGTCGATCGCTCCCTGCGGAGCCGGAGCGAAGGCACCGGCGTCGACACCGTGGTGCACGACGTGCACGCGATCGCCGTCGACGGTGTATGCCTCCTGCAGATCCGACGCAACCGACGCCGACGGGACGATGACTGCGGGTGCATCCCTGAGCGCCGCGGCGAATCGTCCGCGCCACCGAGCGTCGATGTGCGGCGCCGTCTCCGGGTAGTGCCGGAACGCCAAGTCGTGGACCACGGGAATGACGCGATCCGCGTGACGCGTCGCCGGCGCCAAGAAGTTCGTGGCCACGAACAGATCGAAATCGATCAACCATTCCACCCGGGGAACGCCCAAGCGCCATGAGGCAGGCTGGAAGATCCGCGCCGGGAACCGCGATGCCTTCTCGATGAGATTGGGCGAGGGAACGTCGGCGAAGAACGTCCGTGGACGCAAAAGCCCTCGCGCGTGTAGGTACCAGGCAACGTAGTCGTCATCCGGGTCCGCAAGAGGGAGATGACGGATCAGCTGCTGCGCGTACTGACCGACCCCGGTCCGTCGAGGGTCGAGCGCCGGCCGAGCATCGATCGCGACTCGCACGCGTGAGAGGCTAACGGAGTTTTCAGGCGAGCTCGAGACGGCTCTGGTCGCCGACGACCAGACGGTGAACGCCGTCCGAGCCTGAGTGGCGGACCTCGACGTTGCGACCGAGGATCGACGCGGCCAGCCCATGCACATCGACGATCTGGCAACCCTCCATCACGATCGAGTCCTCCACATCGCTCCGCACGATCCGTACGTCCCGCTCGATCGAGACGTTCGGGCCGACGATGGAATCTTCGATCACGGTGTCGCGCCCGATAGCGACCGGACCTCGCAGTTGAGACCGGATGACCTTGGCGCCGCGCTCGAGCCGTACCGTGCCTTGGAGCGTCGAGTCTTCGTCGACCTCGCCTTCGACTTCCGCGTTCAGCACGGAGAGCATCACGCGATTCGCCTCGAGCAGGTCGGAGGGACGTCCGGTGTCCTTCCACCATCCGCTCACCATCTCGGCGCGCACGGTCTTGCCATGATCGATCAGCCACTGGATCGCCTCGGTGATCTCGAGCTCGCCTCGCCACGAGGGCTTGAGCGTGTCGGCCGCCTCGATGATCGAATCGTCGAACAGGTACACACCGACGAGCGCCAGGTCGCTGACGAACGTCTTCGGCTTCTCCACCAAGCGGACGACGCGATCGCCCTCGAGCACCGCGACGCCGAACCGTTCGGGCTCAGGAACGCGCGCCAGGAATATCTGCGCGTCCGGTCGCTTGCGCTCGAATTCCTCCACGAATCGCCCGAGCCCCTCGAGCAGAACGTTGTCGCCCAGGTACATGAGGAAGGGCTGGCCCGCGACGAAGTCGCGGGCCGTGAGGACCGCATGCGCCAGACCGAGCGGCTGCTCCTGAAGGATGTAGGTGACCGAGAGTCCCCACGGCGAACCGTCGCCGACGGCGGCACGGATCTCGTCCCGGGTCTGGCCGACGACGATCCCCACTTCGATGATGCCGGCATCCCGGATCGCCTCAAGGGCATGGAACAGGATCGGCGCGCCGGCGACCGGGATCAGCTGCTTCGCGTTCGTGTGCGTGAGCGGCCGCAGGCGCGACCCCTGCCCTCCCGCCAGGATGAGCGCGCGCATCAGGCTCCCGCGGAGATGCAGCCGGTGGTGTCGCCGCCCGTACCGACCGGCTGGAGTTGGAAGCTGCCGGTGATGAAGATCGCGACCGGGCTCCCCCTCAGTGCGCCCTTCTGGGCCTGGGCGATCGTCAGATTCGAGAAGTACTTCTGCACGACCTGCGCCTCGTTCTCATGCCCCGCCTTGTACACGATGACCGAGCCCTTCACGTCGGCGCCGAACGCCGCATAGTCGATGACTCCCGGCGTGATGTCGAATCCGGCGTCCGTCAGCACCGTCTCGACACCGGCCGCCGTCCCCTGCGAGCCGTGGTCGATGACCGGCACGGCGATATTCGCCTCGGACGTCGCCGTGCCTGCCAATGTCGTGCCGAGCGTGCCGAGCGGCTTGCCCTGGCGGATCCGCGCGAAGATCTGCTGGTCCACCGGATCCATCTGCACGACGTCTAGCCCCGAAGGCGACCATGACGGGTAGATGACGGCCGGCGTTCCCGGCACCGCACGGAACTCCACGGCCCCTGTCGAGATCCCTTCGAGCTGCTTCACCAAGAAGATGATGTCAGCCAGGTGCAGGGTCTTGGTGTCCGCGACCAGGTTCGCTGCGATCGGGCGGATCAGGCTGGGCGCCTTCGCGACCTCGCTCGGGGACAACAGACGGTTCAGCACGGCGCGCAGGAACTGCTGCTGCCGCGCGATGCGAGAAAAGTCCGGGATGAAGTCGCACGGCAGGTGCCGTGTACGGACGTACGCCAGCGCCTGAGAGCTGTCGAGCTGCTGACAGCCCGGCGCCACGTCCAACCCCGTGAGAGGGTCCTGTACACGCCCGGTCGAGGGATCAGCCAGGTTCGCCGGGATGCACATGGTGACCCCCCCCAAAGTCTTCACGATGCCCTGGAAGCCGGCGAGATCGACGTAGAGAACATGGTTCACCTTCAGCCCGGTCAGCTGCTCCACGGTGTTCGCGACCCGTTGCGGTCCACCATGTTGCAGTCCGCCTTCGAAGGCGGCGTTGATCTTGTTCTCCCCCATCCCTGGGATGTTGACCCAGAGGTCCCGCGGGAACGACAGCACGATCGCCTTCTGGAGCTTGGGATCGGTGTGGACCAACATGATGACGTCTGACCGGGTCGATCCTCCGATGTCCTGATTCGTTCCGAACTGGTTCTGCTCGGCCTGCGAGAGACCCGCGCGCGAGTCGCTCCCGAGGATCAAGTAGTTGCAGACGTTGTCGACACACGGCCCGAAGTCATGCTGCGGACCGCTCGAAGGCTCCCCGATCGGTCGGATGCTGATCTGCGCACGGGTGTATTCCACGTACGCATACGCGGATACTGCGGCGACCACGAGCGACAGGCTCGCCATGATGCCGACCAACGCCCGAGCGAAGCCGCGGTGGGTGCGTGGTGAGTCGGGCTGATCGGGGCTTGTGGCCATCGCTAGGCAGCGTACCTGGGCCGCAAAGACAGGTCCTCGATCGGCACGTGGCATTCCTGTGGCGTGATGGTGATGCTCGCCGGCACGGCGCGCCGACTAGGATGACCGCGCACCGCACGAGAGGGGAGGACGAGCAACCACATGGTCAGAGACCCGATCTGGGTGCTCGTCGTGGGGACCGACGAGGATCTTCACGAAGAGCTCGTCCACGAGGAAGGCTTCACCGTCGACCGCGCAGAGCGACTGGACGGCGATGCGCGGACCGCCGGCGTCGATGCCGTGGTCCTGTCGCTCATCGGCGACGCGCCGCTCGAAGCGCTCGCCGCGCTGCGCGCGCAGGCCCCCGAGGCCGCGGTGGTCGTGATCACCGAACCCGGGAATGTCGCCGACGGGACGGTCGCTTTGCACGCCGGCGCCGACGACCACCTGGTACGCGGGTCCATCCCTGCAGGCATGCTCCCTCGTGCCGTCCGTTACGCCGTAACCGTTCGGCGGCTCCGACGGGAGCTATCGACCCAAGACGACGAAACGGGCTTGTTGAACCTACGCGGGTTCGCCCCCATCGCCGAGCATCACCTGCGGATGGCCAACCGAGCACACGCTCCGGTCGTCTTCCTGTTCGTTCGGCTGGAGGGACTCGCCGGGATCGCCGGAACGAACGGCGCGGAAGAAGCAGCATCGCTCGCGCGCGACGCGGCCGCGGTCCTCCTCGAGGCCGTCCGCGATTCCGACGTTCCCGCACGCATCGCGATCGACACGTTCTGCGTGCTCTTGACCGGCGAGGCGCGCGGCGCTGAAGCCCTCGTGCTCTCACGCCTGGTCGAGGCGATTGCCGTCCACGATGCGCGTCTGGATCATCCACGCTCGCTCTCGGTCTCGGTTGGGAGCGCGCTCTATGACCCCGACCATCCGGGCACTTTGGAACAGATCCTTTCCACAGCCGACCGCCGGCTGGCCGCCCAGGCCGACCTCGAACGATCCGAGCACCCATGAGCTGCGAATACGGGTCGAGACACGCTCGCGACCACGCTTGGAACACGAGGAGCTCCTGCGAACGCCGTGATGGTTCGGACCGAGATACATCTCCGGAGCGAGCCGGTGGAGGCCATCGACCTCGCTGAGGCTCGCGATCGCGAGCTGGTGCTGGGGATCCGCCGTCGCGACGAGGAGGCGTTCCGCGGGCTCTTCGGCCGCTACGCCCCCAGCGCGAAGGCGCTCGCGATGCGGGTCGTTCGGCAATCGCACCTGGCGGAGGAGATCGTGCAGGAAGCGTTCATGGCGCTTTGGCGCAACCCAGATGCGTACGATCAGCATCGGGGCTCGGTGAAATCGTGGCTCATGGGCATGGTGCACCACCGCGCCGTCGACTTGGTCCGCCGGGAAGAGTCCTACCGTCGCCGAGCCGAGCGAACAGCCCACCACGCGATGCAAGAACAATCGGATCACGCCGACGAAGTCGTGGAGCAGCTCGGCCTGCCGGAAGAACGCCGTCGCGTGAGAGCGGCGCTCGACGAGCTGCCGGAGGCGCAGCGAGCCGTCCTGGAGCGCATGTACTTCGACGGCAGATCGCAGAGCCAGATCGCGGAAGAAACCGGCTTGCCTCTCGGCACCGTGAAGTCCCGCACGCTGTTGGGGATGCGTCGTTTGCGGGCCGCACTCGCGCAGGAGGAACCGTGAACCGCGACCACAGCGTGATCGAGGAGCTCCTGGCCATCAGGTCACTCGGAGGGCTTGACGGTGACGACGTGGAACGGCTCGAGCAGGAGCTGGCGGCCCACGGCGACTGCGAAGAGTGCCGAGAGCTCGAATCCGGATACGAAGAGACGGCCGGCCGGCTCGCGTTCGCGCTTGATCCGATGCCCGTGGGCGCGGATCAGGCGGACGCGATCCTTCAGCGCGCCACACACCCTGCGACGCAAGACGTCGCGCCTGGCCCGCTCTCG
>JAYUAK010000103.1:0-5360 GCA_043741335.1 Actinomycetota bacterium | reverse complement strand
CTGGGTTCCCTGGCCGGGGTTGGTCGCTCGGATCCGTGTTCATGGTGGACTCGACAGGTTGCGGTGACAAGCTATGCGTTGCGTCCTCAGCAACGTCTTGCCTTAGCCACTTTCGCCGGATCGCGCGTGCCGGATCGCGTCGCGAAGCGCATCGCCGTAGAGCCCGATGTCGGTGCCCACCGCGACCATCCGGAAGCCTCGCGTGGCCATCGCGCGCGCGGTCTCCGCGGTGGCCACCAGGACGCCGGCGGCCACGCCGGCGTCCGCACACACCGCGAGCACGTGATCTTCCGCCGCCCGCAGGCGACGATCCTCGAACGCGCCCGGGATGCCCATCGCGATCGACAGGTCGAACTGCCCGATCCACAGGCAATCCACGCCGGGCGTCCGAGCGATCTCCTCCACGTGCTCCACGCCCGACTCGGTCTCGATCTGCAGGATCACCAGGGTCTGGTGCTCGGCCTGCGCCATGGCGTCGGCCACGCCACCGGCCAACTGATCCGGATACAGCAGACCGAACCCGCGACTCCCCTGAGGGGCGAACCGTGCGGCCTGGACGACGCGCGCGGCCTCGATCGCATCGCCGACCATGGGGACCATGACCCCGACGGCGCCCGCATCGAGCGACGGCGAGATCAGGTGTCGCATCGACCCCTGCGTCCGCGCGATCGCGGCCACCCCCGCAGCGTTCGACGCCGCGAAGAGCGGCCGGACGGTGTCGACGCCCCAGCCGGTGTGCTCCAGATCGATCAGCAGGAACTCCGCTCCGGCCTCAGCGGCGATCCGCGGGATGCCCGGTGCGTCGAACCCGACGAGCATCGTTCCGAACGCGGTTCCCCCGCCCGCGAGGCGTGCCCGCAAACCGTCCATGCTCATCGAACCCCTCCACGACGACGGGGGCGGCCCGCTTGGACCGCCCCCGTCTCGTTCGTTCCTCGAGCCGTCGTCAGCCAGCGCTCAGTCCGGCGTCTACCCACGGCTGCCAGAGCTGCGGGTTGGCGTCGATCCAGGTCTGGGCTGCCACGGTCGGATCCGTGCCGTTGCTGATCGCGAGTGCGATCGGGTTCTGATCGTCATTCGTGTAGCTCATGGCCGACAGAAGCGCGAAGGCGGCCGGAGCCTTGGTCGCCAGATCCGCGTTGAATGCCTTGTAGAGCGGGTCCGGTGGATACGCGCACGCGTACTTCGACACGTCGGTCGCGGCAGCGTCCTGGCATGCGGCCGAGATGTCCGGCAATTGGACGAGCGTCAGGTCGTACTTCGCCTGCGCCCAATGCGGCGTCCAGAAGTAGAAAAGGAACGGGTCCTGCTTCGAGTACGCCGCGTCCAGGGCCGTGAGCTCCGCGGCCTCGGAGCCAGCGTAGACCACCTTGAAGTCCAGGCCGAGGTTGTCGGCGATCTGTTGATCGTAGGAACCGAACGCCGGGTCGGCGTCGACCAACTGCCCCGACGAACCGGTCTCGGAGGTGGCGAACATCGCCTCGTTGCCCTTCAGACCCTGCCACGTGGCCAAGGACGGATCCTTCTGCACCATGTACGTCGGGATGAACCACCCGATCTGACCGACGACGCCGAGGGGTCCGGCATCGATCACGCCGGCGTTGGCTTTGATGTAGTTCTTGTAGTCCTTCGGGTGCACCGAGGGCCACACCTCGAGGGTCGCATCCAGGTCGCCTGAGGCGAGAGCGGGGAACTGCTCGAACTCATCGATCTTCACGAGCTCGACCGTGTACCCGAGCTGGTCCCGCAGCAGGTTCGCCGCGACGTTGGCATTGGCTTCGGCGCCCACCCACCCGTTCACCGCGAGCTTGATGGTGATGGCGCTGTTGTCGGGCACCGCCCCCGCGGAGCTCGAGCCCCCTCCCGTGGAGCCACTCGAGCCGCTGTTGTCGTTGTTGCTCACGTCGCTGCACGCGGCCGCGAGCATGGCCATCGCCAGTGCCAGCGCGGCGATCGCCCACTTGCGTCGAATCGTCATCCTTCCCCCTTTCACGTGTTCTCTCCCTGCGTTACGTCGAGCGGAGCCTCATCGGCTCGAACCGCCGGTGCCGGGATGGCCCGCACCCGCGTCCACCACCCCATGCCGCCCGTTCCCACCGGGCCACGGGTGGCCCGTCGTTCCATCCCCATCGCCTGCGTGATCCGGTCGAGCACGATCGCGAGGAGCGTGATCGAGATCCCCGCCACCACGCCGCGACCGATTTCCGTGTGGGTCAGGTCGTACACGACCTCAAACCCCAACGCCCCGGCCCCGATCAGGCCGGCGATGATCACGACCGACAACGCCATCATGATCGTCTGGTTCACGCCGAGCAGGATCGAAGGACGAGCGAGCGGCAGCTGCACCTTCAACAACAGCTGCCAAGGCGAGGACCCGAAGGCCTTCGCCGCCTCGACGATCTCCTTCGGCACTTGCCGGATGCCGAGGTCCGTGAGACGGATCGCCGGAGGCAATGCGTAGATCACCGACGCGATCACGCCGGGGACCCGCCCCAGCTGGAACAGGAAGATCACCGGCACCAGGTACACGAACGCCGGCATCGTCTGCATGGCGTCGAGCACCGGCTTGAGCGCCTGCTGAAAACCGTCGCTCCGCGCCGAGGCGACGCCCAGAGGGATCGCGATCGCGATCGAGAGCACCACGGCCACGAGGACCTGGCTCAGCGTGTCCATGGCCAGATCCCAGGTCCCCAGGAGGCCGATGGCCAAGACGCATCCGCCGCAGAACACAGCCACGCCGGCGCGGCGCGACAGCCTCCAGGCGAGGAGAGCGGTGCCTCCCACAACCATCCACCACGGCAGCCCTTGGAGCAGATGCTTCAGCGGGTCGATGCCGAACTTGATCAACCAGTCGCTGATCGTGTTCGTGATTCCCGAGAACGTGCTCTGGATCCAGTCGAGCGCTTTGTTCGCTGGCTCGGCCACCGAGACGGTCAGTTTCTCGGGCCACACCTGCTGCCGCAACACTTGACGGCCGATCAAGACGGCCACCAATGTGACGGCCACCGCGAGCATCGCTCCCTGAAAACGAGTGAACGATCGGCCCAAGAGATCGATCGTGGGCTTGAGGCGGCGGTCGCGGAGACTCCATGCGTAGCTGACGCGATCCAGGACGATGGCCATCGCCACGATCGCGATACCGCCGTTCAGTGCTTCCCCGACATCCAGGACCCTCAGACCGTCGAGAACGTCGCGCCCAAGGCCGGGGGCCGCCACGATCGCCGCGATCACCACCATGCCCATCGCCATCATGATGGTCTGGTTGACCCCGAGCATGATCGACGGCTTGGCCATGGGCAGCTGCACCTTGCGGAGGGTCTGACGTCGGGTCGATCCGAACGAACCCGAGACCTCGAGCGCCGTCGGCGGCACGCCGCGTATCCCCAAACTGGTGAGCCGCACGGCCGGTGGCAACGCGAAGATCAAGGTCGAGATGATCGCCGTCGCGGCTCCGATCCCGAACAGCAGGACAAGCGGCAGGAGGTAGGCGAACGCGGGAACCGTCTGCATCGCGTCCAAGACCGGCCGAAGGAACTTCTCGGCGCGATCGCTGCGTCCGGCCCAGATCCCGAGCGGGATGCCCATGAGCAGCGCGGTGCCCACGGACACGATGATGAGCGCGAGCGTTTCCATGCTCGACTCCCACAGACCCAGCACGCCCATCACCGAGAAGCCGGCGGCGGCGAGGAGCGCGAGCCGCCAGCCGGCCACCATCGCCGCGATCGCGGCCGCGCCGGCGATCACTCCCAGGTACGTCATGCGGCTGAGGATGTTCGTCGTCGCATCCAGGAGTGCATTCGCGGCGTCCTTGATGGGGTTCAGGAAGTAGATGAACAGCGGGCTCGTCCTCTGGTTGTCGATCACCCATCCCTGGAACCCGTCGAACACCTTGCCGACGTTCACGACGAGCCCATCGGGGAACCCAGGCGTGAGCTGCAAGCCGATGACGATGGCCACGACGGCAACCCCTGCCCAGATCAACCGGTTGCGCCACGGGGACGGCGGACGATGGATCGCGACGCCGACCCGCTCGGACATCGCCTCCGCTTCGAGCTGCGCCGGGGGCTTCCCGACTCCGACGGCCATCAGCTGTCGGACTCCAGCATCGCGGTCAGCACCGCGGTCCGGTCGACGACGCCGATCATGACGTCGCCTTCGGTGACGCGCAGCGGCAGATCGGAGTTCACCACGAGCGGCAACAGATCCTGGACCACGGTGTCGGGCGAGATGTCCGTGCCGTAGGCCTGTCCGTTGCCACTCGAAGCCGGCTCCATGATCGTGCGCGCGGTCAGCACGTGCGCCCGCGGAACGTCGCGGATGAAGTCGGCGACGTAGCTGTTGGCGGGATGCGCCACGACTTCCTCGGGCGTCCCCACCTGAACGAACGCGCCGTCCTTCATGATCGCGATCCGGTTCCCGAGCTTCAACGCTTCCATCAGGTCGTGCGTGATGAAGATCATCGTCTTCTTCAGCTCGCGTTGGAGCTTGAGAACCTCGTCTTGCATGTCGCGCCGGATCAGCGGGTCGAGCGCGCTGAACGGTTCATCGAACAGCATGATCTCGGGATCCGTCGCCAGCGCACGTGCGAGCCCGACGCGTTGTTGCATGCCGCCCGAGAGCTCATCCGGATAGGAGTTCCCCCAGCCACCGAGTCCCACCGTCTCGAGGACCACGCTCGCCTTCGCATTGCGTTCGTCCTTCTCGACGCCCTGCACCTCCAGGCCGAACGCCACGTTCTCCACGATGCGCCGGTGCGGGAAGAGGCCGAAGTGCTGGAAGACCATGCTGATCTTCCGGCGGCGGACGTCGCGAAGGCGTTCCTCGTCGAGCTGCACGACGTCCTCGCCATCGAGCAGCACCTGCCCCGCGGTCGGATCGTGGAGCCGGTTGATCATCCGGACGAGCGTTGACTTGCCCGAACCGGACAGACCCATGACCACGAACACCTCGCCCTGCATGACGTCGAACGACACGTCGCGCACGGCGGCCACGCAGCCGGTCTTCTCAAGCAGCTCTTGTCGCGAAAGCTCCGCATCGGGCGAGCCCACGATGCGATCGGCCTTCGGTCCGTACACCTTCCACACGTTGCGGCACGAAACGGTTGCGTCGCTCACCGGTCCCCTGCTCCCTCCGCTGCGGAACGCCAGGCGGCCAGTCTGGGGCGAACGCCGGTGCGCGCGCAAGGTAGCGGTTGCGTCAGGTGCAACCGCGTCGTGCAGTGCCCGCCCGACTCCGGCAGAATCCCGACGGATGGCGCGGGAGCGATACGACTTCGTGATCGTGGGAGGCGGCTCCGCCGGCAGCGCCCTCGGCAACCGCCTCTCCGCCGATCCCGCGAACCGCGTGCTGGTGCTCGAAGC
>JAYUAK010000102.1:0-2227 GCA_043741335.1 Actinomycetota bacterium | reverse complement strand
CCGTTGTCGAAGGGTGTCGGGCTCAGTCGCTTTCCACCCAAAGCTTCCCGTCGAGGGGGCCACCGCCGGCCCGCCCGATCAGGGCTTCGATCGCCGTTCGGGCCCCATCCGCCAGCGATGGCGTTCGGGCGAAGCAAATGAAGCCGCGGCGACCGAAGGTGGAGGCGACCAGCGTGTGGACGGGTGTCTGGGCGGCCTCCGTGCGGCCCGCCGCGCGCAGGTCCTCACGTACTCCAGCCACGATCTCCGAGCGGAGCGTCGCCCACGGCACCGACTGGTTTGGAGTGTTGGTAGACCACGACGAGATCGTGTTGGCCGATGAGGTCGACGACCTCGGAGCGACGGCAGTACTTGGGCTCGTCGATGTAGCCGTCTCGCACCGAGCGGGGACGCAGGCCGTTGTCGGGATCGAGGAAGACGACCCGACAGCCGGCGACGGCCTGACGGGCGGCGGTCCACCAGTCACGACTCTGGGCGCGCCGACGCTCAGGGACCGCATTGCCACGCCCCACGATCCGCTCAAGGGGGGATGCGTGGAAGCGCGCACCGGGCAGGTAGTCACCCCCCTGGCACCCGTCCTCCAGCAGGTCCACGCTGCGCACCAGTCCGTCCTTGAGGACGGCCCGCTCAAGGAGTCGCATCGCCGAGAACAGGGACGGGTCGAGGGCGGCGTATCCGTCATGAGTCAGGTAGCTGCGGTGGCGCCCATCGTTGTTTGCTTCCGGGTGGACAGTCAGGAACCACAGGACTCCGAGATTTCGCCGTGACCGTTCGTTTCCGGGCCGGGCACCCGCGAGCTGGCGCAGCAGGGCGTATCCACTGAGCCAGCTCCCGCCGGCCCGTACCCACGCCCGGCTGGCTGGTAGGCGATTTCGCGACAAGCGGGGTTGCGCTCCCGGCAGTTGTGGTTAGAGTCGCCTCGTATACCACCCGGCTCCTTGTGGGCCGGGTTTTCTTATTTGCGGCGCCGGACAACGATTCACTGGCCACTAGTTCGGGGTGGGTCCGTGCCACCTGGTCGGGCACGGACCCTGGGTTTCATTCGTTATGCCTCTTGGGCTTTGGCGATGAGGTCGCGCATCTCGAACACCTTCTTGTTACCGACGTTTCGTCCGTAGTCGGGTGTCCAGTTCGGCTCGAGGCGCAGGAACGAGAAGCGGTCTTCGCTGATCAACCCGATGATCGTCTCAGCGACGATCCGGGCGCCGACCGGACCGAGGGTGCCGCTGCCGAGGTTCGGCCGTATCACCCCACTCGGTTTCGTCGCCATGTTCTGTTGGGCTTCGGCGAGGACATACACCCAGAGGGGTGTGTCGCCAGCGAACCGCCCGCCGGCGATCGCGGTGATCGGCTTCTTGTCCGGCCCGATCTTCAAGTCAGCGGCGGTGAGGGGCACGAGTCCCATTGCCCGGGCGACGGCTTGTCCGCTTGGCAACCCGAGCCGCCAGCCACGCAGGAGATTCCGTAGCGCGAGGGACGGGATCGGCCCGAATTGCGCTGGGGGGAGGTTCACGAGGGGGTCGACGATCGCGGTGTCGATCTTGTAGCTCGGCTGCAGCCGCCGCCGGTCCGCCGCAGTCGGTGTGAACGTCGTGGTGGATTCGAAGAACAATCGCCAGTCGATCGCCCACCCTTTGCGAGGGTTCCCCGCAATCGGTTGGAACCCCGTGAGACTGGTTTTCGGGTCGGTGGAGAACGTCGCGAACGGACCGGCTGTCTGGTTGAGGCGGTAGAACGGGCGGACCATGGAGTGGCCGAACCGGTAGGCGGCGCCACTGAACTCCACCGGCATGAACGCCCGGTCCACCGGCTTGTAGAACAACAACCTTGGCCGCGTGACCGCGGCGGTGCTCGCCACCCGGTTTTTGCCGGTGACGGCTGCGACGTAGTTTTCTTGCGGGAGGATGTCTCGGATGACTGCTTCCCCGCAGATCCGCCTGAGGAAGTCCCAGATCACGACCCATTGGTAGTGCCACCGCACGACCTGTTGGGCTCGGTCGAACACGTCGCCGGCACCGAGGTCCGCTGCGACGGCGTTGTGGAACCGCATCATCGTGGATTGCAGTTGCGAGATGATGACGTTCTCGTCGTTTCTGGGGTCCCCGATGATCGCCCTGCCGTTCGCGGCTCGCGGGAGATCCTTTGTGCCGGGGTCGGGGCTGCCGGTCAATGCGGTGCCGAGGATGAACCGGCCCGTGTTGTAGCGGAAGGGTTCGTCGTCGGGGCC
>JAYUAK010000101.1:0-2233 GCA_043741335.1 Actinomycetota bacterium | reverse complement strand
GTCTGCGAGCCCCCGGGACAAGTCTCGCCGCCGAAGTTCTGGATCGTCCCGGTGGTGAGGGGCAGATCCAGCTGGTGCGGATTCGGCCACTGGCTGTCGAGGCCGAAGCCATTCTCGAGCGCCGCCGACGCGGTGATCATCTTGAACGTCGAGCCCGGTGGGAAGAGCTCGTCGTTCGCGCGGGAGAGCAGCGGCGTCGTCGGGTCGGCGTTCAGCCGCTCCCACGCGGCGTGGGCCGCCGCCGAGTCCTGCGTCGACAGTTCGTTCGGATCGAAGGTCGGGTTCGAAACGAGGACCTTGATGTCGCCGGTGCGTGGATCGAACGCCACGACCGCGCCGGAGTACGAGCCGAGCGCGTCGGACGCCGCCTGCTGCAGGCGTGAGTCGATCGTCGTGAAGACCGATCCGCCTTTCTTCGGCCGGCCGAGCACCAGATCCGCGAACGTCGAGACCGTGAGCTCGGGCGCATCGCCCGACAGATAGCTGTTCATCGCCTGCTCCAGCTCGGTCCTGCCATAGATCTGGGAGTAGAACCCGGTGACGCCGGCGTAGAGCGGGCCCTGGGGGTAGCTCCGTGCGTAGCGAAGGGCCGCATGTCCTGTCGTGGGCTTGCTGAGCGCGATCACCGTGCCGTCGGCAGTCAGGATCTGTCCGCGATCTACCCGATATTCGGCGATGATCTGGCGCCGGGCGTTCGCGGGGTTGCCGGATATCCGGCTCGCCGCGAAAACCTGCAAGTACGAGACCTGCGCGAACAGCAGGCCGAACAGCGCGACGAGCGCGATGCCCAATCGACGGATCCGCCGGTTCACGCCTCCGCCTTCCGTACCCAGGGCCCGGCGGAGACGCGGATCATCAGCGCCAGGATCACGAAGTTCGCCACCAGGCTGGAGCCGCCGTAGGACACGAACGGCAGCGTGATGCCCGTGAGCGGGATCAGGCGCGTCACGCCCCCGACGATCACGAACGTCTGGACCGCGAAGATCGTCGTGAGCCCGGTCGCGAGCAAGGTGCCGAACGCGTCGGTCCGCTCGATCCCGACCCTAAGGCTGCGTCCGATCAACGAGAGATAGACCAACAACAGGGCGGCGGTGCCGAGCAGGCCCAGTTCCTCGCCGATCGCCGCGAAGATGAAGTCCGTTGCTGCGTAGGGGATGAGCGTGGGCGACCCCTGCCCGAGCCCGGCGCCGACCATACCCCCCGAGGCCAGCGCGAACTGCCCTTGCGCGAGCTGCCCGTAGCCGAGCTGATACACCGTCTTGGGGTCGAGCGCGTGCAGCCAGTAGTCGACGCGGAGCTGCACGTGGGTGAGCAACAGGTAGCCGGCTACCGCGCCGGCGACGAAGAGCACCAGGCCCATCGATAGATAGAGGGGGCGCCCGCTCGCGACCCAGATCATCACGACGAACACCGCGAAGTACAGGAGCGACGCGCCCAGGTCCTTCTCCAGGAACAGGACGGCGAGCGATGTCGCCCACGCGATCAACAGCGGACCGAGGTCCTTCGCCCGTGGCAACGCGAATCGTCCGGATCCTGCCGCGAGCATCTCTCGCTTGTCCGCCAGATACGAGGCCAAGAAGATCACGATCAAGACCTTGCCGAACTCCGAGGGCTGGAACGAAAGCGGTCCGATGGCGACCCACAGGCGCGCACCGTTAATCACTCTGCCGATGCCCGGAACGATGGGGAGCAGAAGCATCACCAAACCGACCAGACCGATCGTGTACGTGTAGGCGTCGAGCATGCGATCGTCGCGTACGAGTACCAACGTCAGTACGAACGCGACGAGCCCGACGCCCAACCACGTGACCTGCTCGACGGCAAGGTCCGGCTGGAGCCTCCAGATCACGGCGAACCCCAGCGAGGACAGCAGCGCCGCGGCGGGCAACAGCAGCGGGTCGGCCCGACGCGCGATCCGTCGGACGATGAGCCAGGCGCCCAGGAACCCCAGCGTGATGACCGTGCCGTACAGCCCGATGCTCGGTGGCACCTGACCGCGCTTGCCGAGTCCGACCAACGCGTACGCACCCACACCCACGACGAGCGCGAGCAACAGCAACGAGAATCCGCTCGACGTTCGGGTCGGTCGCTCCGTCGCGACGCGGCTCACGTGCCCGAGCCCGTCGCCGCCGCTTTCACGTCGCTCCGGATCTGTTCCACGATCGCGAGCGCCTCGGTGCGATCGCCGGCCGTGATCCCCTTCGAGAGCTCGGGGTACTGCGGCAGCTGGGCC
>JAYUAK010000100.1:0-2245 GCA_043741335.1 Actinomycetota bacterium | reverse complement strand
CGATCCACGGCCAGGCTGAGCGCCTGCCGCACGTTGCGGTCCAGCAGCAACGGGTTGCCGCCCGACGTCGCGCTGTCGGAGACGTTCAACCCGATGTGGTGAAACGAGAACCCCGGCAGGGAGAGAGGCTTCACGGTCCCGTCACTGCTCAGGCCGTCCCAGATCGTTGGCGGCACCTCGGGCAGGATGTCGACGTCGCCGGCCTGAAGCCCTTGCGCCATCACATCCTCGTTCTGATACAGCACCCAGATCACGGTCGACGCTCCCGGAGCCGTGCCCCAGAAGTCGGGGTTGCGGTCCACCGAGATCGTCTGTCCACGCTTCCACGAGCCGAAAGTGAACGGGCCCGTTCCGACCGGCGAATCGTTGGCGAACTTCTGGATCTCGGCCGAGGACATCCCCTTCCAGAGGTGTTGCGGCAGGATCGGGATCGCCAGACCCGGGTCGAACGCCTGGGGGTGTTTGAAGGTGACCTCGACGGTGGTGGGGTCGATCGCCTTCACGTCGGCCATGTCGGTCAGCCACTGGGCGTACTGCGAGAGCCCCTCGCCGCCGATCAACGAGAACGTGAACACGACGTCGTCGGCGGTGAACGGCGTGCCGTCGTGCCACGTCACGCCCGAGCGCAGCGTGTAGGTGACCGTCTTGCCGTCGGCCGATGCCGTCGTCGACTCCGCCAGGCTCGGCTGGATCTTGAGGTCGGCGTCGTAGTCGTTGAGCTTGTCGTACACCAGTTGAAGGACCTCGTTGGACTCCGTGGAGAACGAGGTCAGCGGGTTCAATGTGTCCGGTTCGGATGACCAGCCGACGCGAAGGGTGGCCGTCTTCGCACCTCCGGAGCCGGTGCCGGCCGGACTCGGGTTCGTCTCAGCGGCTTTCGTGCATGCGTCGAGGATGGCGGGCAGGCCGCCGACGATGATCACCGTTCCCGCCGAACGGCGGATGAAGTCTCGTCTCGAGAACCGTCCAGCGTCACCGAGCTTCTTGGTCATGCCGGATCCCTCCTTGTGTTCGTCGCGGGCTGCGAACTCGCCGAGGAATCTACCGGTTGGCGAACGGAAGCGATAGGCGCGCAAGGTGACCGCCAGCCCCGGTCGTATGGGGGGAGGGTCGTCTGGATGGTCCTTTGTTCCGATCCAGCGCCGCCTTCATCCTCGGGAGATGAGACGTCTCGCGGTGAGGTGTCACCAGGAAGACGGGAGTGCCGGACCCGCGATCCTGCTCGGGCTCGTTGGCGCGGCGGTGGGCGCACCGATCGGGTTCCTGCTCGGCGGGCTCATCGCGCAGGTGTCGGTCTGCCGCGGCGGTGGGGCGACCTGGGGGAGTCCTGCGGGATGGCGGCCGTCGTTTTTACCGTTCTGGGTGTCCCGATCGGCGTGCTGGTGGGCGGGATCACCGGCGCGATCACAGGGTCGCGGCGCCCGCGTGTCGCCGCGCAGGTGCCCGCGCCCCCACTCGATGGTCCATCCATCGCCGGTCCCACGGTCGGCGCCGCAGCGGTGCGCCGGGAAGCCTCGGCCGCTGCGTGGCTCGGCATCGTCGCCAGGCTGGCGATCGCCGTCGGCGTCTATCTGGGATGGCGGACGATCTCCTACTCCTATGCCGATCGCTTCGACGTCCGAGGCGTCCTCACCAGCGGACCGGAGGCTCTCGGCTTCCTGGGTGGTCTCGCGGTCCTGTTCGGCGCGACGCTCCGCGTGTTGCGACCGGCGGCAACCACACCGACCGCGTTGATCGCCGTTGGGTCAGTGGTGGCGGTGGTGGGGATCGTCTGGGGCTACGTGGATCTCCTCGATGTCCCCGACGTCGCCTGGGCCGAGTTCTCACGGGCTAACGGATGTCGCTCGCGGGAGCGATCCTCGGGGTCGTCGCAGCTTCGTCGACCGCCGGGCGATCGCGCCGGTCAGTCGAGGAGGGCATCGAACGCCCTGAGGGTGTCGCCCAGACGCTCCGCGAGCGTCGTCGCGAACCAGCGGTGCAGCGCGGCCGCCAGGTCCGGCTCTTCGGCCTCCATCCGCTCGAGCTCCTGCCGGCTGAGCCGCAGCAGGACGCTCGGCGTCTCGGCCACCACGTCCGCCGTGCGCGCCGCAGTCGTGTACAGCGCGATCTCGCCGACCACCACACCCGGACGCATCGTGCGAAGGCGCATCCGCGTCCCCCCGGGCGTCACCATCTCGACCCGCAGCCGACCCGACTCCAGGACGAACACGTCGTCGGGCGGCTCGCCTTGGCGGATCAACAGCGT
>JAYUAK010000099.1:0-12506 GCA_043741335.1 Actinomycetota bacterium | reverse complement strand
ACGTGGTCGGTGCGCGAACCCTTGTCGTGGCAGACACGATCCGATCGGGCGGCCTCGCGAACACGAAGGCGCCGCGGATCCAAGCGATCTTGCGCGAGGTGCACGAGCGGGAAGGCCGCTATGACCTTTCGTGGCTCCGTGATGCATCCGACGCCGACGCACGTGCGTATCTGACGTCACTCCCCGGCGTGGGACCCAAGACGGCGGCAGTCGTGCTGTCGTTCGCACTCGGCCGCGACGCGATCCCGGTCGACACGCACGTGCACCGTACGTCGATGCGATTAGGTCTCGTCCCGCCGAAGGTCTCCGCAGAACGTGCTGACCGCCTGTTGCACGATCTGGTGCCCGACGGTCTCCGCACGCCGCTGCACGTTGCGTTGATCCGGCTGGGCCGCGAGATCTGCAAAGCGCCCACGCCCCGATGTCGCCAATGCCCGCTCAACGACATCTGCCCGACTGCCCCTCGCTACCTCTGAGCGCTACGGAGCCGCAGCCCCTCGATCCAGCCGACGTTTGAGCGCGTCCATGTTCTGCCGCAGGTACCGCTGCACGACGGGCGCGAGCAACACATGCCGGACGAACGGAACCGCTCCCGCGGTCGGGGGATCCACGATGCGCTCGATGTGGGAGCCGCTGCCTGCCGACGAGATCACGAACGTCGTGCGGTAGATCCCCGCGGACTCCGTCGCCGCGAAGCCGAACCGAGTCGGCGGCTCGAACGTCGTGACGTCGACATCGGTCGAACGCAGGTGGCCTTTGCGAGCGCCCTTCCGTCCCGCCGTGTGATACCGGGAGCCGACGCCGATCGGCCCTTCGTCGGTCCGAGTCGCTTCGAACTCTTGTGGCGACCACTCGTTGTGACGCCCGATGTCCGAGATGAGTGCGAAGACTTCCTCGGGAGGCGCGGCCACGTCGATCGCGAACGTCATCCGCCGCGGGTTGGCCTCAGGAGCCGTCCCCATACCGCCGCCCTCCGTCGGTTCCTTATGGAGCGGGTGAGGGGAATCGAACCCCCGTCTCAAGCTTGGGAAGCTTACGTTCTGCCATTGAACCACACCCGCGTGGCCCTTCCGGAGGACCGGACGGAGCATCAGTGTAGCGAGCGACTGGCGTCCGGTGCGAACTGCTACGTTTCCGCTCCAATGGCTAAGCTCGACCCAGACTTTTGGCCCCACACGCTCTCCCGCGTCATCTCCCACCAGGCACTGACGGCAGATGAGGCGGCCGAAGCGATGCGCGTGATCATGAGCGGAGAGGCGTCGCCCGGCCAGATCGGAGGGTTCCTGATGGCCCTTCGTACCAAGGGCGAGACCGTCGACGAGCTCGAGGGTCTCGCTCGAACAGCGCTCGGATTCGCGAACCCCGTGCGGACCCAGACGCCGGTCGTCGATACCTGTGGAACCGGCGGCGATCGAAGCGGAACGTTCAACATCTCGACGATCGCTGCGATCGTCGTCGCCGGCGCGGGGGTGCCGGTCGCCAAGCACGGGAATCGCGCTGCCTCGTCGCACTGCGGCTCCGCCGACCTCCTCGAGGCGCTTGGCGTCAAGATCGACCTCGATGCCGGCGGTGTCGAGCGCTGCCTGGCGGCCGCCGGCATCGGGTTCATGTTCGCACCGGTGTTCCACCCTGCCGCCGCACATGCCGGCCCCGTCCGCCGGGAGCTCCGCGTGCCGACGGTTTTCAACTTCCTCGGGCCCCTGACGAATCCGGCCAAGCCGTTCGCGCAGGTGGTCGGCGTGTCGGACGAGCGGATGTTGCCGCTCGTCGCCGAGGTGCTCGCGCGTCGGGGCATCCGAGCGAAGGTGTTCCGGGGCGAGGACGGCCTGGACGAGCTCACGACGACCGGCATCTCCACGGTGTTCGACGTCCGCGACGGCGACGTCCGCGAGGGACACCTCGATCCCGCGTCCCTCGGACTCGCGCGGGCGACGCTCGAGGATCTGCGGGGCGGTGATGCTGCCGAATCCGCAACGATCGGGCGCAGCGTGCTCGCCGGAGACATCGGTCCGCGGCGTGACGTCGTGCTGCTCAACGCCGGAGCCGCGCTCGAGGTGGCGGGACGCACCTCAGACCTCTCGGACGGGATGGCCGTCGCCGCAGCCGCGATCGACTCGGGGGCGGCCGCGGAGACGCTCGACCACTGGATCGCGGTCTCGAACGCATGACCCCCATGGGACCCGTACCCGGTAGCATCACCGCCCGATGATCCTGTCCGACCGAACGATCCGCGAGGAGCTCGCCGCCGGCCACATCGTGATCGAACCGTTCGACGAGGCATGCATCCAGCCGTCGTCGATCGACATCCACGTCGACCGGCAGTTCCGGGTGTTCCAGAACAACCGCTATCCGTTCATCGACGTGAAGAACGAGCAGCCGGATCTGACCGAGCTGGTCGAGGTCAACGAAGGCGACCCGTTCATCCTGCATCCGGGGGAGTTCGTGCTGGGCTCTACCCTCGAACGCGTCGCGTTGCCCGACGACCTGGTCGCGCGCCTGGAGGGCAAGTCCTCACTCGGTCGTCTCGGCCTGTTGATCCACTCGACGGCCGGTTACGTCGATCCGGGGTGGGACGGCTACCTCACGCTCGAGCTTTCGAACGTGGCGAACCTCCCCATCACGATCTATCCGGGCATGAAGATCGGCCAGATCTCCTTCTTCCAGCTCTCGACCCCCGCCGACGTTCCCTACGGCTCGAAGTCGACGCGCAGCAAGTACCAGGGTCAGCGTGGCCCGACGGCCAGCCGGTTCTTCGAGGAGTTCTCGGGCAAGCGCGAACCGTAGCGGTGTCTACTCCGGTCCGCCTGCGACCGGCTGAGGAGGTCCGACACCGAGCTGCACGGCCATCATCGCCGCCTGGGTTCGGTTCGTGACGCCGAGCTTGCGGAAGATCGCGGCCAAATGTGCCTTCACGGTCTTCTCCGACAGGTACAAGTTCTGCGCGATCGAACGGTTGCTCCGTCCTTCGGACAGGAGCGCCAGGATGTCGTGCTCGCGCTGGGTCAGGTTGTATTCGGTCCGTCGCGATCTGCCGTTGCCGCTCAGACCTTGGCCCGAGGACTCCACGTCGTCGAACAGGTTCTGGATCACTCGCGGCGACAGGACGTTCCCACCGCCGGAGATGGCGACGTTGATCGCCTGCCCGAGGTCTTCGGGTGTCGCGTCCTTCAACAGGTAGCCGGCCGCACCGTCGGAGAGCGCGCGCCTCACGTAGGGCGCGTTCTCGTAGGTGGAGAGCATGATCACGGGCACGTCGGGCCACTCGAGCTTGATGGCGCGCAGCAGCTCCAACCCGTCGAGGTCCGGCATGCGGACGTCCACGAGCGCCAGATCGGCGACCTTGGTCCGCAGATGCTCGAGGGCTGCCGCTGCGCCGTCGGCCTCCATGACGTCCGCGTCGGGAAAACTCTCTTTCACGACATAGGTCATGCCACGTCGCACCAGCGCGTGGTCGTCCACGATCAAGATCCTCATCGTTCCTCTCCTCGCCCTCCGACGGGAAGGAGCGCAACCACGCGGGTCCCGCCCCCGGGCGTCGATCCGATCTCCAGGGTTCCACCGACATTCTCGGCTCGGGCGCGCATCATGCTGAGCCCGAAGTGTGGGTCGTCGTTCGCGACGTCCCCGATCCCGCGGCCGCGATCCTCGACCTCGATCCGCAACCCCTTGGCGTCGGCGTGCACACGCACCGCGACATCGGGGGTATCGGCGTGCTTGGCTGCGTTCGCGAGCGATTCCGTGATCACGGAGTGCGCCGCATCCAAGACGATCTCGGGCATCGCGTCCGCGTCACCCTCGATCGACACGCGAGCGGGAAGTCCCCACCGCGCCACCAGCTCGTCCACGAAGACCGCGAGCGTGGGTTCCGGCGGACGCTCAGCCTCGTACAGCTCGAACAACAGTTGGCGAACCTCGCGAAGATCGGCGCGGATCGCGGCTTCCACGGCCGACAGGGATGCCACGGCACCCGCCGGGTCAGAAAGGATGCGTGTGCGAAGCGCCTGGAGTTCCAGCACGGCGCTCGTCACGGTCTGGGTCAGACCGTCGTGGATGTGCATCGCCCACCGGGCACGCTCTTGGAACACGCCGGCATCGGCCGCCTGGTCGACGGTCGGCGGCGTGTGCGCGGCGCGCACGGAAGCGCTCGGGGCGCTCATGCCTGGCTACATCCCTTCGGTCGGGGCCGTTGGTTCTAGTCCCTTCATCGGCCGCAAGGACGCATGGCTTGACCCATCTGTGGGACGAGATGTCTGGATGCGTGCGTGCTACGTGTGCGCGGGGGGCTCGTCCGGCAGCGACCGGCGGACGAGCTGGGCGATGTCGAGGACCTGGGTATCGTCCCCCCGCCCCTTGGCACCGTCGTCGAGCATGATGAGACAGTAGGGACAAGCCACCCCGACGGTATCGGCGCCCGTCGTGGCCGCCTCGTCCATCCGCTCGGCGTTGATCCTCTTGCCGATCCCTTCCTCCATCCACATCCGGGCCCCCCCCGCACCGCAGCACATGCCACGCTCCTTGTGGCGAGGCATCTCCACGGTCTGAACCCCGGGCACGCCGGCAAGGACGTCGCGGGGCGCGTCGTACACCTGGTTGTGGCGCCCCAAATAGCAGGGGTCATGGTAGGCAACCAACGCCTCGACACTCTCGGTCGGACGCAGCCGACCCTCAGCGATGAGACGCCCGAGCAACTCCGTGTGGTGGATGACCTCGTAGTCACCGCCGTACTGCGGGTACTCGTTGCGGAGCGTGTTGAAGCAGTGCGGACAGTTCGCGATGACCTTCGTCACGCCGACGGCGTTCATCGTTTCGATGTTCTGCTCGGCGAGTGTCTGGAACAAGAACTCGTTCCCCATCCGTCGCGCGGGATCGCCGGTGCAGAGCTCGCGCGGGCCGAGGATCGCGAACGAGACGCCGGCGCGCTGGAGAAGCTCGGCGACCGCGCGCGAGATGGCTCGGGCGCGTTCGTCGAACGATCCGGCGCAGCCGACCCAGTAGAGATACTCGGGAGCAGTGCCGTTCACGATCGGCACGCCGAGTCCGTCCGCCCAATCGGCGCGCTGTGACTGCGCCACCCCCCAAGGGTTCGACTGGTTCTCCAAGTTGCGGAGCATCGCACCCGCCTCGGCCGGGAACCGAGACTCGCTCATCACGAGTGCCCGCCGCAGGTCGACGATGGTGTCGATGTGTTCGATGTCGACCGGGCACTCCTGCATGCAGGCGCCGCACGTCGTGCACGACCAGATGACATCGTCGTCGATCACACCGGGGACGAGCGCGACCCCTTCGGGTATCTCGCCGGCAGCGAGCGCTTGGAGAATTCTCGGCCCTTCCTCGAACAGGTGATCCCGCAGGTTCATGATCAGCAACTTCGGTGAGAGCGGCTTGCCCGTGTTCCATGCGGGGCAGGCACTCTGACAGCGGCCGCACTCGGTGCACGCGAAGAGGTCCAGCAGTTCCTTGCGCGTCAGATCCGAGACCGTTTCGGCGCCGAGAGACTGCTCACCGGCTTCGAGCTTGGCCAGGTCGATCTTGAGCGGTTCCAGCGCCCCACTCGGCTTGGTGCTCGAGAACCACACGTTGAACGCGCTTGTGATGATGTGCAGATGCTTCGAGTACGGCAGATACACCAGGAATCCGAGCACCAACGCCAGGTGAGCCCGGAGGAAGAACCCGGAGAAGAACGATCGCCAGCCGTTGGCCATCCACGTGAACACGTGGGAGAACGCGGTCGAAACGGGCGTCCATGAGGTCGGGTACGAGCTCGTTCCCAGCGCGACACGCGCGCCGCGCAACAGGAAGAGCGTGAGGATGATCCAGGTGATCAGGCCAAGGATCCGGAACGCCTCGAGCCGGTGCGAGCCCACGAAACGCTCGGGTCGCTCGCCGACCCGGATCCACACCGCGATCGCGATGCCGACGAGCACCAGTCCCGCGAAGACGTCCTGCACCAGCCCGAGCCATCCCGCGTGACCCACGAATGGAAGCGCGAAGTCGGTCTCGATCGCCTGCCCGAGCGCCTCGACGATCGTCGTGAGCAGGATCAGGAAGCCCCAGAAGATGAACGCATGCATGAAGCCGGGCGCCGTCCGTTGGAAGAGCTTCCGCTGCCCCAGGACCTGACCGGTCTCGCGAGCGAGGCGTCGCCCCACCTCGCCTCCGCGGTCGACCGGGCGACCCAGGGCGTTGAGCCGCATCAGCAACCGTGTTCGTCGAACGAACAGGCCGCCGGTGAGCGCCAGCGCCAGGAGCAGGATCGCGCCTCGGACGAGCATCGGCCGGAGTGTACGCCCGGAGGCTGTGGGACAACCGAGGGAACCGATCCTCGGCCTTCGGGGCGCAAGCATTGTCAATATAGCACTCAAGTTCTATTCTGCTTATAGGCTCAGATATAGAGAGATTCACCTTTCAGGCTTCACCTTTCGAGCTTCACCTTTCGAAGGAGGACACGTCATGGCACGAGCAGTGGGTATCGACCTCGGCACGACGAATTCGGTGGTCGCGGTGTTGGAGGCCGGGGAACCGGCGGTGGTCCCGAACGCCGAGGGGGCTCGCACCACACCCTCGGTGATCGGGTTCGCGAAGACGGGTGAGATCCTGGTCGGCGAAGTCGCCAAGCGCCAGGCGATCACGAACCCGGACCGAACGATCCGATCGGTCAAGCGCCACATGGGCGACAAGTCCTGGTCGGTCGACATCGATGGCAAGGCGTGGTCCGCTCAGGAGATCAGCGCCCAGATCCTGGGAAAGCTGAAGCGCGACGCGGAGGCCTTCCTGGGTGACAGCGTTTCGCAGGCTGTCATCACCGTTCCCGCGTACTTCGACGATGCGCAGCGGCAGGCCACGAAAGAGGCCGGGCAGATCGCCGGCCTCGAGGTGCTCCGGATCATCAACGAGCCGACCTCCGCCGCGCTCGCGTATGGACTGGACAAGCAGGGGACCGATCACACGATCCTGGTGTTCGACCTGGGCGGGGGAACGTTCGACGTGTCGTTGCTCGAGATCGGCGACGGCGTGTTCGAGGTGAAGGCCACGCACGGCGATACGCAACTCGGCGGCGACGACTGGGACCAGCGGGTGATGGATTGGCTGGTGAAGACGTTCAAGGACAACCATGGCGTCGACCTCTCGAATGACCGCATGGCCATGCAGCGGCTGAAGGAAGCCGCCGAGAAAGCCAAGATCGAGCTGTCGCAAGTGGCCGAGACCACGATCAACCTCCCGTTCGTGACGGCGACAGCTGAGGGTCCTCTGCACTTGGAGCAGAAGCTCACTCGCGCGGATCTCGAGCGCATGACCGAGGACCTGGTCGCTCGCTGCAAGACGCCGTTCGAGCAGGCGATCAAGGACTGGGGCAAGGACGCCGCAGCGATCGACCACGTGATCCTGGTGGGTGGCTCCACGCGCATGCCCATGATCCAGGAGCTCGTGAAAAAGCTCACCGGCGGAAAGGAGCCGCACAAGGGCGTCAACCCCGACGAGGTCGTCGCGGTCGGCGCGGCAGTCCAGGCCGGCGTGTTGAAGGGCGACGTGAAGGACATCCTGCTCCTGGATGTCACGCCCTTGTCGCTCGGCGTCGAAACCTTGGGTGGCATCTTCACCAAGCTGATCGAGCGCAACACCACGATCCCCACACGCAAATCCGAGATCTTCACGACCGCGCAGGACAACCAGACGACCGTCGAGATCATCGTCCTGCAGGGTGAGGCGGAGACCGTGATGTCGCCCGGGGTGAAGTCCCTCGGTCGGTTCACGCTGATGGGGATCCCGCCTGCGCCCCGCGGCATGTCGCAGATCGAAGTCGCCTTCGACATCGACGCGAACGGGATCGTGCAGGTGAGCGCGAAGGACCTGGCCACCGGCAAGGAGCAGGCGATGACGATCACCGGGGGCACGGCCCTGTCGAAGGACGAGGTCGAGCGGATGGTGGCCGATGCGGAGAAGTTCGCGGCCGAGGACCACAGTCGCCGTGAGGCTGCCGAGGCCCGCAACCACGCCGACCAGCTCGCCTATCAGGTGGACAAGTTCGTCGAAGAGAACGGCGAGAAGATCCCCGAGGTGGACAAGACCGAGCTGACGCAGAAGAACGACGCGCTGAAGGAAGCTCTGAAGGATGAGGGCGCCGACGCGGAAAAGCTCACCCAGGCCTCCGACGCGACGATGCAGGTCTTCCAGCGCATCGGCCAGGTCATGCACGAGACCGCGCGGGCCGCAGGAGAGCCCGCTCCAGGTTCGACCGAGACCGGCGGCGGTGCCCAGCCGGAAACCGAGTCCGAGGACGATGTCGTCGAGGGCGAGATCGTCGACGAAGGAAGTGCCTCGTAAGTGGCGCCCGGCGTTGACGACGAAGAGCAGCCTGCGTTCCGGATCACGGACAAGCGCCGCTTCGCGCATGCGGAAGCGGACGCGCCAGTTGCCGTGAGCGAACCAGCCGAACCAGCCGAAGAGATCGAAGAGGACATCGTCTCGGCGAAAGCCGAGGCGGCGGAATACCTCGATCACCTGCGGCGCCTGCAGGCGGAGTTCGCCAACTACCGCAAGCGGGTGATGAAGGAGCAGACCGAAGCCGTCGAGCGCGCCGCGACGCCTGCCGTCCTTCGATTGCTCGAAGTGCTCGACGACTTCGAGCTCGCATTGATGGCGGCGACCGAGAAGCCCGACTTCGATCGGTTCCTGCACGGCGTCGAGCTCGTCTACGCCAAGCTCGCCGACGCGCTCAAGTCCGAGGGGCTCGAGCGGATGGAGGCTGAGGGAACGCCATTCGATCCCGAGCGGCACGAGGCGCTGATGCAGACGGGCGAGGGCGACGGGGAGAAGCTGATCGTGGCCGACGTGCTGCGGCCGGGGTACACCCTGCGCGGTCGCGTGATCCGTCCGGCCGGCGTTCGCGTGCATCGGGAGTGATGAGCAAGTGGCGGAGGAGGTCCGCAGGGAGTGGTTCGACAAGGACTACTACCAAGTGCTCGGCGTGCCCAAGAACGCTTCGGCTGCCGACATCAAGAAGGCCTATCGCAAGCTCGCCCAGAAGTTCCATCCGGACGCGAATCCCGGGAACTCCGACGCGGAGGAGCGCTTCAAGGAGATCTCGTCGGCGAACGACGTCGTGGGCGACGAGGAGAAACGCAAGAGCTATGACCGCGTTCGGGACATGGGTCCGGCCGGGTTCGGCCCGAGCGCAGGCCGGAGCGGAGGCCCGAGTGGTTGGCCCGGCGGACCGGGTGGCGTGCGCTACGAGACCGCCGACTTTGACCTGGGCGACCTCCTCGGGGCGTTCGCCGGCGGAGGCCGCGGGCGGCAGCAGCAGCAGCCGCGGCCGCAGCGAGGCGCTGATCTGGAGACCGAGATCGGTGTGTCCTTCGACGATGCGATGACCGGGACGACTGTGCCCGTGAAGCTCGCCGGCCCCGCCGTCTGCCACACGTGTCGTGGAAGCGGTGCGGATCCGGGGACGAGTCCCGTCACCTGCCCTACCTGTCACGGGACGGGGGCGGTCGATGTCAACCAGGGCTTCTTCTCCATGGAACGCACCTGCCCGGAATGCCGCGGGACGGGCCGGCTCGTCGAGCACCCGTGTTCGACCTGCCACGGCACCGGCGCCGAGCGGCGAACGCGGAAGTTCCAGGTGAAGATCCCCGCCGGCGTGAGGGACGGTGCGCGGATCCGGCTTGCGGGCCGGGGCGAGCCGGGACCGACCGGCGGTCACCCCGGCGACCTGTTCGTGAAAGTCCGCGTCGCGCAGCATCCGCTGTTCGGACGCCGAGGCGACAACCTGACGCTTGAGCTGCCGATCTCGTTCCCCGAGGCGGCGCTCGGTGCGAACGTGCAGGTTCCCACCATGAACGGGCCGGTGACGCTGAAAGTGCCTGCCGGGACACCGAACGGAAAGACGTTCCGGGTCCGCGGCAAGGGCGTGCACAAGAAGGGCGGCCAAGGCGATCTCCTCGTGACGGTGAACGTTGACGTGCCGGAGAAGCTCTCGAAGGACGAGAAACAGTTGCTGAAGCAGCTCCAGGATGCGCAGAAGGACTCGCCGCGCAAAGGGTTGGGGGTTTCGTGATGGCAAACAGGCGGCAACATCAGTCCGACGACGATGATCGCGCCGTCTACATCATCAGCGTGGCGGCCGAGCTCGCCGGCGTGCATCCTCAGACGCTCCGGATCTACGAACGCAAGGGCCTGCTCCGCCCCAAGCGCACGCAGGGCAACACCCGGCGGTACTCCGACGCCGACGTAGACCTCCTGCGCGCGATCCAATCGTTGACGCAGAACGAGGGCGTCAATCTGGCCGGCGTGAAGCGGATCATGGAGCTCCGCTCGCAGATGGACGAGCTACAGCGGCAGGTGGAGGAACTGCGGGAACAGCTCTCGCACCGCCGGGCGATCGCGATGCCGGGTCGGAGAACCGGCGCCGAGATGGTGCCGGTTCGGACTGTTGTTCGCCTGCCATGGCAGGACCGAGGGTCGCGATGAACGATGTGCGACTCGTTCGCCTGAGCGGCGGTGACCTCGGCGTACTTGCGCGCGCTCGCGAGCAGGAAGCGGGTTCGATGGGGTTTCCCGACGCGTTCGGTCCCGCGGAGCGCGCGGAGCTCCGAGAGCGGATCGAACGCTCGGGGGAGTTCGACGGAACGGAGCTGCTACTCGGGATCCAGATCGACGGACGTCTTGCGGGCGAGATGCAGGCGCGTCAGCCCCGGATGGGCCTTCCCCCCGGGGTGTTCGAGCTCGGCGTCGATCTCTGGGATCCGGCCGACCGCGGTCACGGGATCGGTGCGACGGCGCTGACGCTGTTGCTCGCGCGACTGTTCGAGCACGAAGGAGCCCACCGCGTGCAGATCACGACCGACGTCGACAACGTCGCGATGCGGCGCCTGGCGGAACGGCTGGGATTCGCGTTCGAAGGCGTGATGCGGAGCTTCATGCCGTCGCTCGACGGGCCGCGCGACTACGCGTTGTACGCCATCACCCGAGACGATCATGAGCGGGTGCTCGGATCCAGAGGCGACGCGTGATCGTGATCCTCCTCGAGGGACGCAGATGAGCTCGGGGAAGGCGTCCCGGAAGGATCGCCCGCGACTCCGCTCGATGGTCTCGTTCCGCGCGATCGGTTGGGCCGCCGTCACGACGAGCCTCCTCTTTGGGAAGCTGATCGCCGGCAGCTCGGGCTGCAACGGGTGGGCCGTTTCTATCGCGGTTGCAGCTGGCCCTGCCGGCGCTCGGCTCGGCCGGTCCCACCAGGTCGTTCGAGAGTCTCGTCACCGGGCATCGTGACGGTCGAGGTGTCTTCGTCGTCGACAACGAGATCGGGACCGGGAGCGACTATCTCCCGATGCATCCGCGGACCTGCGCCCTCGGTTCCATGGCGACGACGTGCCCGGCGCTGGTCGTGCAGCCCCGCCATTCCTGGGACCCGGTCTCCGATCCCGACGGGATGGTCGAGCTCGCGTTGGAGTCGGAGGCTTTCGACCGCCGATACCGGGTCCGGACCACCGATCGTCGGTTCGCGAACGCGTTCATCGACGCGCGGATGATGGCGTGGATGATCGACCTGCCCGATCCGTGGTCGTTCGAAGTGGCGGGAGGCTGGGCGCTCTGCGGCTCGGACCGGCTAGCCCCCGAGCGGCTCGGCGATCTCCTGGCGAACCTCGACGCGTTCCGCGCGCACATTCCTCGCGTCATCGCGTCTTTGTATCCAGCGTCCTAAGAGCAGGCCCGAACGTCATCTGGCATCCCTTGAGTGGCATCGCTTCGGGCCGATACTTCTCGCATGCCCTTCCTCGTGCTGTTCCTCGGGATCGCGGCGGCCGTCGCCGCCATCTGGTTCTCCTACGCCCTGAAGAAGAAGCGGCGCGAGGGGTTCGCGCTGATGGCGACCCAGCTCGGGCTCCAGTATTCCGCCGTCGACCCGTTCGGCACGCTCAGTGAACCGTTCGCGTTGTTCGACAAGGGCGACGGCCGCGGCGTCGAGAACGTCCTCTCAGGGAACTGGCAGCAGATCGACATCCGGTTGTTCGACTACTGGTACTACGAGGAGTCGACGGACTCGAACGGTCACACCACGAAGACCTACTACCGCTTCGACTGCGTGATCGCTCCGGTCGACGCCGCATGCTCGCGGCTCGTCATCGAGCACGAGAACCTCGGGACGCGTTTGGCCAACGCGCTCACCTTCCACGACATCCAGTTCGAATCGGAGGACTTCAATCGCTCCTACTACGTGAAGTCGCCGGACGCAAAGTTCGCCAACGATCTCGTCGATGCGCGGATGATCGAGTGGCTCCTCCAGGGCGGCGCCGGCTACTCCTTCGAGGCGGTCGGGGACAAGATGCTCTGCTTCTGCCGCAAGCTCGGACCGATGGAGGTCGTGCCTCTCCTTGGAACAGCGAAGGCGTTCCGCGACCACATCCCGCGCGTGGTCTCCTCGCTCTACCCGCCCGCCGGAGCGACGCCGGCCCCCGTCGCGCCCGGGGTGGAGGCGCAGAACGAGGCCCGCTGGATGGCCGGTCACT
>JAYUAK010000098.1:0-2255 GCA_043741335.1 Actinomycetota bacterium | reverse complement strand
TGCGGTGTCGCATCAGGTGCCCCTCCTTCGAACGGCGACGTTGCTGGCTAGCATGTGGGCGTGACCCTGCCCCCCTCGATGTTCGGCGTTCCGGTGCTTCGTTCTGAAGACCCGCGATTCCTCCGTGGCGAGGGCAGGTACCTGGAAAACATCGCCATCCCCGGGGCGCTGCGGGCCGTCTTCGTTCGTTCCATCATGCCGCACGCGCGCGTGGAAGGCGTGGACGGTCTGGACGAGGGTCGGTCGATGCCCGGCATCGTGGCGATCTTCACGGCAGACGACCTGCACGTGCCGCCGCAACCGCCGAGCGGCAACGTGGAGGGGGCGACGGGCAAGCTCGAGGGTCCGTTCGCCCGTGAAGTGCTGGCTCGAGACGTGGTTCGTTACGTGGGTGAAGCGGTCGCGGTCGTGATCGCGGATACGCTCGCGCACGCGCAGGACGCGGCGGAGCTGGTGTGGCCGTCGTATGACCCGCTCGAGGCCGTGACCGATGTGGAGCAAGCGGCCGAGGACTCGGTGTTGCTCTTCCCGGCGCACGGTTCGAACGTGGCGCATGCCTTCGAGCAGCACTGGGGCGTGGACGCGCTCGAGGATGCCGACGTGGTCGCGAGCGCTCGCGTCGTGCAGCAACGCGTGGCGCCGGTGCCCATGGAAACGAATGCGATCGCCGTGGTCCCCGATGACGGTGAGGGCTGGACGATCTGGGTTTCGTCGCAGGTTCCGTTCGACGTCCGGAGCGACCTGGCGGATGTGCTCGGCGTCGACAAGAAGCAGATACGTGTGGTCGCGCCCGATGTCGGTGGGGGATTCGGCGCGAAGGTGCTGGTCTATCCGGAGTACGCGGTGGTGGCCGCGGCCGCGAAGGCGTTGGGGCGCCCGGTCCGTTGGGCCGAGTCTCGTTCCGAAAGCATGCTGAACCTCACGCATGGCCGCGCCCAGGTACAGCACGTGGAGATCGGCGCGAAGCGTGACGGCTCGATCGTCGGCATGCGGGTGGAGCTGCTCGCCGACATGGGCGCGTATCCGGTCGGTGCGTTCCTGCCGACGACCACGCAGGAGATGCTCGCCGGCGTGTACACGATCCCGCGGGTCGCCTCGCGTGGACGGAGCGTCGTCACGAACACCACGCCGGTCTCCGCGTATCGAGGCGCCGGCAGGCCTGAGGCGACGGCGCTCGTCGAACGCGCGATGGACCTGATCGCCGCTGAGCTCGGCATGGATCCCGTGGAGGTTCGCCGCAAGAACCTGATCCCGCCCGGTGTGTTCCCGTACACGACGGCGTCGGGGACGACGTACGACACCGGCGACTACGAGCGCGCGTTGGACGTGGCGCTCCAGAAGGCGGGGATCGATGCTCTCCGGGCCGACCAGGCCGCCCGTCGCGCCCGCGGAGACCACGTGGAGCTCGGCATCGGTGTCAGCACCTATGTCGAGATCACCGCGTTCGCGTCGAAGGAATTCGGTTCGGTGCAGGTGCACGCGGACGGCTCGGTCACGGTGCTCACGGGCGTGTCGCCTCAGGGGCAGGGGCACGAGACCGCCATGGCGCAGATCACGTCGGCGATCCTCGGGGTGCCGTTCGAGTCGATCCGTGTCGTGCACTCGGACAGCGCGGTGGTGCCGCGCGGCGCGGGGACGTGGGGCTCGCGGTCGTTGCAGGTCGGTGGCTCCGCGGTCGTCGAGCAGGGTCAGGCGGTGGTGGCGAAGGCGCGCCTCCTCGCGTCGCATCTGCTCGAGGTCGACGAGGCGGATCTGGGGGAACCGGTCGCCGGAAGGTTCGAGGTCGCCGGCGCGCCGGAGCGCGGGATCACGTGGAGCGAGCTGGCCGCGGCCGCGGACGAGCCCTCGTGGTTGCCGGAAGGGATGACTCCCGGTCTCGCTGCGTCCGGGCAGTTCCGCGAGCTGGAGTCGACGTTCCCGTTCGGCGCGCATGTTGCCGTCGTCGAGGTCGACACGCAGACTGGCGACGTGCGGCTCGTGCGTCACATCGCCGTGGACGATTGCGGTCGGATCCTGAACCCGATGCTCGTCGACGGACAGGTGGGCGGCGGACTAGGACAGGGCATCGCGCAAGCCCTCTACGAGGAGGTCCGCTACGACGAGACGGGGAACCCGATGAGCGGCAACCTGGCCACGTACGGCATGCCGGCGGCATCGGAGCTGCCGTCGTTCGAGATCGGACATACCGAGACCCCGACGCCGCTGAACCCGTTGGGGGCCAAGGGGATCGGAGAGTCGGCCACGATCGGCTCGAC
>JAYUAK010000097.1:0-5438 GCA_043741335.1 Actinomycetota bacterium | reverse complement strand
ATCTGGCGGCCGGAGAGCACGTCCTGGTGCTCAAGGCGATGAATGTCGTCGTCGAGGTCCGTCGACCTACCGTCTCGCCGACGAGCTAGTCCTTGGGGCCTTCGGCGCGAACCTTCTCAACCGATTCCAGGGCTCCTCGAAGGTCCTTCAGCCAATCGTCCTGACGTTCGGCGACCAGGCGGACACACCATGCCAGCGCGTGGCTCCGGCTCCGTGCGACGCCCGCGTCGACCAAGGTATCGAGCACGCGACGCTCGGGCATCCGCAACCGCGTCATGGCCGGGGTGGAGACGGTGGTGAACAGGACGGTCCGGTCGCCACAGGCGGCTCCCCACGAGATCTTCTGTCCGAACCGGTGCTCGGCCTCGTCCGCGATCCGCATCCGCTGGGTTCGGGTGTCCTCGCGGAACCCCGCGATCCGCGAGCCGCGCGCCGCAGCGACCGCGTCCGCGGAGGCATCGGAAGGGAGTTCGGGCTCCGAGAGGGTGCCGACGACCAGGATCTCGTCTCGATCGGTCTGCACGTCTGGTGCCCCGGCGAACCAGTCGGTGGGTACGCGGCCGGCGAACCAGCCCCGGAGCTCATCGGGTGAGGCGGTGCGTGTCTGTGTCATGCAATGAAGATTACATCATTACACGGCTGACCACCCCTCAACCGGCCACCCCGCGTCCACTGTTGGGCTCCCTATGCCGAGGAGGCACCGTTGGTAGCATCTGGCGTCATGCAGCCTGTGCCCGACACGGCGCCAGCCGGCGCCTACGGTGGAAGCCGCCTCACGACGCGGCCGGAACCGCCCACTGGGTCGGCCTTCGATGGACGTGGTCTTCCGTTCACGCACGCGGAGCTGGCGGGGGAGATGGCGCCCCAGGACCGGGAGGTCCTGGATGCCATCGCCGCTCGCTCGGAGTGGATGACCGACCTCTTGGTCGATCTCGTCAGGGCGCCGAGCGTGCTGAACCAGGAAGAGTTCGGACAGGAGGTCGTGCGGAGGGTTCTGCGCGAGATCGGCCTCGAGCCGGTGGACGTGTCGATGGACGCCGACGCGATCCGGGCGCACCCCGCGCACTCGCCTTTCGATTGGGATGCGCAGCGTTGTGGCGACGTGGTCGCCTGCGGAGGTCGACCACGGAAGGTCGTTGATCCTCAACGGTCATATCGACGTGGTGAGCCCAGAGCCGCGTGGACAGTGGGCGCGCGATCCCTTCGGCGCCGATCGCGAGGATGGCTGGCTCTACGGCCGCGGCGCCGCCGACATGAAGTGCGGGCTGGCGGCGATCCTC
This sequence comes from Actinomycetota bacterium, assembly GCA_043741335.1. Lineage (GTDB taxonomy): Bacteria > Actinomycetota > UBA4738 > UBA4738 > HRBIN12 > JBBQVZ01. The sequence continues at coordinate 4,158 of JAYUAK010000097.1, read as the reverse complement.
GGCGCGGTACGAGGTTTGCGTGATCTTGGCCTTGCGCCGCACGCGGCCGTGCACATCCAATCGGTGGTGGAAGAGGAGTGCACGGGTAACGGGACGCTTGCGTGTGTTCTGGCCGGCTACACGGCCGATGCCGCCATCATCGCCGAGCCGTTCGGTGCGGCCATCACCACCTCGCAGGTGGGCGTTCTGTGGTTCCGCGTGAAGATCGAAGGCGTGCCGGGGCATGCGGCCAAGGGCGCAACGCGGTGAACGCGATCGAAAAGAGCCTCCTGCTCATCAAGGCCCTGCGCGTTTTGGAGGAGGAGATGAACGTGGAGCCACCTCCTCCCTACGACCGGTTCGGACATCCGATCAACTTGAACGTCGGCGAGATCCACGGCGGCGACTGGCCCTCGACGGTCCCCGGTGAGTGCGTCACGTCGTACCGCATCGCGCTGTATCCGGGAATGGGGGTTCGCGACCTGCAGGATCGCATCGAAGCGATCGTCGCCGAAGCGGCCGCCGAAGATCCCGAAATCTTCGCGCATCCGCCGCAGGTCATCTACAGCGGCTTCGCGTGCGAGGGCTATCAGCTCGAGGAGGATTCGCCGCTCGTGACGACGCTCGGCAACGCGTTCACGCGCCAGGCGGGCGAACCGCCGGCGCTGGTCGCGACGACGGGAACGACCGACGCTCGCGTCTTCGGGGCAGTTGGCATCCCCGCCGTGTGTTTCGGTCCCTACGCCGAGCAGGCACACGGAGTGAATGAACGGGTGTACCTCCCCTCCGTCGTACAGACCGCGCAGGTCATGGGTCTGTTCATCCGGGATTGGTGCGGACTGGCAGGATGATCGGTTGGCTCGCCGGCGCGGTTGTCCTCGTTGCCATGGCTCGCGTCCTCGTGCGAGGCTTGCAGCGCAGCACGCCTGACCGGACGCCCGCGAAGGACGCGCCGGCTGCGACGCCGCCGCAGCCGCTCGAGGAGGTCGCAACCGTGAAGAGGGACGGACCGCTCCGGGGGATCGCGGACATCCGCAACTTCTTCCGCACGAACGAGACGCCGATCTATTTCGTGTCGGCCACCGCGTTCAACCTGCTCGGGATCGATCGTTGGGTGCGCAACTTCAAGTTCATCAATTACTACGACTCGTTCGACGGAGCGCACCCGAACGTCTTCGTACCGAAAGAGCAGGGCCCGCGTGAGTTCGGCTCGATCGAGGAGATCTGCAACTACCTCTTGGGTCACAAGGAGGTCGCCGACTTCGTGCGGCGAAGGGGCCCGGGTGGCAGGGCCACGTTCCTGATGTTTGACGAGGAGACCGAGCAGCTCGCCGAGGAGCTGGGGCTCTCCGTCGCGTTCCCCCCTGCGTCGCTCCGTCATCGGTTGGACTCGAAGATCGTCACGACCGAGCTCGGAAACGAGGCCGGCGTCCCCAGCGTTCCCAACACGATGGGACGTGCAGACGACTTCGCCTCGCTCGCCTCGCTCGCTCGTGACGCGGGGCTGGGCGAGGACCTGGTGGTGCAGACGCCGTACGGCGATTCCGGTCAGACGACGTTCTTCATCGCTGAGGAAGGTGACTGGAACGAGCATCAGGAGGAGATCGTCGGCCAGGATCTCAAGGTCATGAAGCGCATCGATCCGCGCGAATGCGCGATCGAGGGCGTCATCACGCGACACGGCACGTTGGTCGGTCCGCTGATGGCCGAGCTGACGGGGTTCCCGGAGCTGACGCCGTACGACGGTGGCTGGTGTGGCAACGACGTCTTCCCCGACGTGCTGACGGAGGGACAACGAAAGCTCGCGCGCGAGGGGACGTTCGCCATGGGGGAACGGTTGCGACAAGAGGGATACCGCGGCTATTTCGAGCTTGACTTCCTGGCCGACGAATCCTCCGGCGAGATGTATCTGGGAGAGCTCAACCCGCGCGTGACGGGAGCGTCCAGCATCACGAACGTCACGGCGGTGGCCTACGGCGACATGCCGCTGTTCCTGTTCCATCTGCTCGAGTTTATGGATGTCGACTACGAGATCGACGTGGACGAGCTGAACGAGCGGTGGGCGCACCCCGCCAACATCGACGACTGGACGCAGTTCATCCTCAAGCAGACCGACGACCGCGTCGAACGCATCACCGAGGCTCCCGCGTCGGGCATCTGGCGCATGGGATCGGACGATACGATCTCGTATGCACGGCGCGAGACCGATTGGCACACCGTCTCAGACGAGCATGAGGCGTTCTACCTGCGGATCGCCGGCCCCGGCCATTACCGTTACCCTGGAGCCGATCTGGGCATCATGGTCACCCGCGGTCGATTCCTGGACGACGACCACGAACTCACGGATCGGGCGCGGCGTTGGATCGACGGGGTGCAGGCGCAGTTCGCGAGCGTCCCGATCGGCCAGGAGGCTCCGCCGATCCGGCCCGAGCCCTTCAGTTTCAAGATGCTCTGATGCAGATGATGCCGTTCTCGTTCCGGTCGATCGAAGAGCTGGAGCTCGGGGCGAAGTGGCAGGCGGTCTTCGAAGAGCGATGGCCGCACTATCGCGAGTGGTTCCTTCGCGAAGGTGAGGCTGCCCGTCCGTCGTATGCGACCAGTGCGCGGATGCTTCGCGCGCATATGCCGGAGCTGATGCCGGCCTACGAGCGCGTGGTCGAGCTCGCGGGTGGGAGCGACTTGGCGGCGCGGATGCTCTCGCTCTACAAACCACCGCCTTACCTCGCGGCGTGCTCTCAGGGCGTCTGGTCGCGTGACGAAGGTCCGGTGCTGGTACGGAACTACGATTACGCACCCTCGCAGATGGAGGGCGTGGTCTGGTCGACGCGGATGACAGAGCGCCGCGTGATCGGGATGAGCGATTGCCTGTGGGGGCTGCTCGACGGGATCAATGACGCGGGGCTCGCGGTATCGCTCACGTTCGGTGGCCGGCGCGTGCTCGGGGATGGCTTCGGGATCCCCATCGTCGTGCGGTATCTGCTGGAGGTGTGCGACGACGTCGCGTCCGCGCGCGAGGTGCTCGCCCGGTTGCCCTTCTCCCTTGCTCACAACCTGACGCTGATCGACCGCGGCGGCAGCGTGCTCACCGCCTATCTGTCTCCCGATCGCGAGCCGATTTTCCGGGCATTCCCGGCCGCGACGAACCACCAAGGCATCGTCGAGTGGCCGGAGCAGGCACGGGCCACGCGGACGATCGAACGCGAACGGTGCATCCTTCGACTCCTCGACGATCCCGACACCACGTACGAGTCGTTCGAAGACGCGTTCCTGCGGGCGCCGCTCTTCAGCACATCGTACGGCAGCGGGTTCGGAACGCTCTACACCGCTTCATACCGGCCCGCGGAGGGCGTCGCCGACTACCGATGGCCGGCGTTCGCGTGGCGTCTGGGGTTCGACGCCTTCGAGGAGATGGAGCACACGGAAGTGCTGGCCGAGGGCTCGGTCGCCTAGCCAGCCTTTTGCGGATGGACGTGCAACCGAGTCGTGCCAGTGGAACACTCGCGTCTATCTGAGGGGAGGGCTCTCATGGATGGTGATTCTGGCGCGCCCACCGGCGTGATACTTGCGGTTATCGGCGGTGTCGTGATGGTCGTGGCGGCCATCTTGACCTGGCTCACAGTGGCGCTCGATGTCGATGCCTTCGCGAAAGCACTCGGGGTCGATCCGGCCGCCCTAGCCGGCGCCGTCGGTCAGACGTCGAAGAAGTTCGCGGGCACGACCGGATCAGAAGGCAAGGTCGCACTCGCCTGCGGGGTCGTGGCTCTAGTCGTGGGGCTGATCGCCTTTTCCCGGCGTGAGCTCTCGAAGACGCTTGGCAAAGTGGCGATCATCGCCGGCGGAGTCGGCCTGCTCATGGGCGTGAAGGTCGTCATCGACAAGGGCAACGTCATCGGGGACGCAAAGGCCGCCGCGGCCTCAACGTTTACCTCAGCCGGTCTCGACCCGAGCATCTTGGACTCCGTGTTCAAAGTCACTGTCGGGATCGGGCTCTGGCTCTGCATCCTCGGAGGGGTGTTGGCGGTTCTCGGCGGGCTGATGCTGTTGAAGAACCAGGCCGCGATGCCTGCGATGACCGGCATGTCTGGCGGTGGCGTTCCGCCGCCTTTGTCGGACTCCGGCTTCGGGACGTCGACGGTGGCGGGATCGATGGCTGCTCCCGCCTCGCCGCCGCCTCCACCC
>JAYUAK010000096.1:0-2266 GCA_043741335.1 Actinomycetota bacterium | reverse complement strand
CCCACCAGATCGTGACGATCGTTCCGTCCTCGGGTCCCACGTCCCACACGTCACCGACCTGACGCAGGCGATCGCCGAGCGCGCCCGCGATCTCGGGGTCGCGCTCTGACGGAAGGCACAGACGCTTGCGGACCGAGTGGATCGCGTCCTCCCGGCGCGCGAACCCACCGCTTCCGTGCCGACCGGCGACGGCCCGATCCTCGCGGCCGAGCTCGAACCCGAGGTCGCCCAGGACCGCTGCCGCGTCGTCGGCCGTCGGCCCGAGTGGCCGCTCGATCCTGTGGAACCGAAGCCAGAGGTCTCGCATCCAGTCGAGTGGGTGCTTCGCGGTGAGCTCGACCACGACGCGGCGGCGGGCGTGATCGTGCAGCGCCTTCGCGAACGGCGCGAGTTCCCCCGTGTTGTAGAAGACGTGTCCCGCGATCACGATGTCCGCGACCTCGACCTCGGCGGCTGCGTCGGGCCACGCGCCCTGCACCGCTCGAGCGGCCACGCCTGCGGTCGCGGCGTTCTTCAGGAACCCTTCGAGCATGTCCGGCTGCGCGTCGACGCCAACGATGAGCCCGGCATGTGCAGCAAGGGGGAGCGATGTCCCGCCTCCACCCACGCCGACGTCGAGCACGGTCCCGCGCTCCGGCAACGCCTCGAGCGCCCGGCGTGTAGTCGGCGTCCGCTCGGGGTCGGGAGCGGCCTCCCCTCGCCTGCGGAAGCACTCGGTCGCGAAGCCGTAGGGAGATTCGGGTGCGGCAGTGAGGATGTCCTGCGGGACCGCCCACGCGGCCAGCTGCTCGCGCCAGCGATCCGCCGTCGTCACGGCGTTGCACCATCTTCGAGCTCCCGCCGGATCTCCTCGTCGTGCTCGCCAAGAAGCGGGGGCGGAGTTCGGGTCGGCGGTGCAACGCCGTCGAACCTGATGGGGTTCGCGACCAGCCGGAGCATGCCTCGCGCCACGTCCTCGACCTCCTCGACGAGTGCGGATCCTTCGGGGGAGGAGAAGACGTCGGCCATGGTGCGGATGGGCGAGCACGGGACTCCGGCAGCTTCGAGCGATGTCAGCCACACCTCGGCGGTCCGCTCGGCGAAGCGCTCGCGTAACAACGGGATGAGCTCGTCCCGGTTCGCCACCCGAGCTTCGTTCGTCGCGAACCGCTCGTCGCTCGCCCACTCGGCTCGCTCGATCACGTCACACGTCCGCGCGAAGAGTCGGTCGTTCCCCGCAGCCAGGATGAACGACCGATCACTCGCGTGGAAGGACTGGTACGGCACGATGTTCGGGTGTGCGGTTCCCATCCGTTCGGGGAGGACACCGCCGATCAAGTGATTGGCAGCTTGGTTCACCATGGCGGACACGCTCGCGTCGAACAGCGCAACACTCACATGCCGGCCGTGACCGCTCTCGTCTCGCTCCCGCAACGCCGCCAGGACGCCAACGGCCGCGTACAGACCGGTGATCACGTCGAGCAATGCGACGCCGGCTTTCGTCGGTTCGCCGTCGTGCTCGCCGGTCACGCTCATCAGCCCCGAGAGCGCCTGCATGATGATGTCGTAGCCGGGCCGGGACGCCGTCTCGGTAGCATCGGCTCCGAACGCCGTCAGCGAGCACGTCACCAAACGGGGATGCTCCTGGCGGAGCTCCTCCAGTCCCAGACCGAACCGCGCCATCAGGCCGGGACGGAAGTTCTCGATCACCACGTCGGCGCCGCGGATCAACCCATGGACGAGCTCGACCCCTTCCGGCGTCCCCAGGTCGGCCGTGACGGACCGTTTGTTGCGGTTGAGCGACAGGAAATAGGCGGCGTCCTCGCCGGCGAACGGTGGTCCCCAATGTCGGGTGTCGTCGCCCTCTCCGGGGCGCTCGATCTTGATGACGTCTGCGCCGAGGTCCCCCAGAAGCATGGTGCAGAGCGGTCCGGCCAGGATGCGAGAGAGATCGACGATGCGGACGCCAGCTAACGGAGCGGGAGCTAAAGGAGCGGGAGCCAAAGAAACTGGAGGGGGTGTGGGCTGCTCGAGGTTCGCCATCGGACTCGGCGTGAGGCTACACGAGGGACCCCACAAAAGCGGAACCGCCGAAACCCGAAGGCTCCAGCGGTTCCAGGCCCTTTGTACACCCGGAGGGCTTCCCAGGTCAACCAGATATCGGGCCGAGAACGAGATTCTTGGCACTCTTTCTTGGCTAAGAGGCTCTAGCCACGACAGTGGTCGATTGGGCATGATTGTCTCCATGAACCCACAGAGCCTGGATCGGGCGAACTCGTTTTTGGCG